>CALEAR010000132.1 GCA_937943665.1 uncultured Alcanivoracaceae bacterium | reverse complement strand
GAGCCAACTCATGAAACCAGTTTATCTTGATTATGCTGCTTCAACCCCAGTGGCCCCTGAAGTCATTGCGGCCATGCAAGAATGCCTTGGTTTGGAAGGCAATTTTGGTAACCCAGCGTCCCGAAGCCACCTTTATGGTTGGTTAGCAGAGGAGGCTGTGGAAAATGCTCGCGCTCAGGTGGCAGAGGTGCTGCAAGCGGATCCCCGAGAGATTGTTTGGACAAGCGGTGCCACAGAGGCCATTAACTTAGCCATTAAAGGGGCAGCTTTTGCCGCTAAGCGCAGTGGCCAAGGCAACCATATAGTGACTTCCACCATTGAACATAAGGCTGTGTTGGACACAGTGAATTGGCTCGCACAGCAAGGGTTTAGGGTTACCAAGGTGGCCCCCACTCCCCAAGGCTATATCACTCCTGAGGCGGTGCAAGAGGCCATGGAAGAGGACACCATTTTGGTGTCTATTATGCACGCCAACAGTGAAACGGGGGTGATAAATGATATTGCTGCCATTGGTGCTGTGGTGCGTGAAGCGGGGGTTGTATTTCATGTGGATGCTGCACAAACCTTTGGTAAGCTGCCCTTAAGCATGGAGGCGTTACCGGTGGATTTGTTATCTGCCTCAGCCCATAAAATTTATGGTCCTAAGGGTATGGGAGCCCTTTATGTACGCCGCCGCCCAGGGTTGAAGGTGGAAGCGCAAATTCATGGTGGCGGTCATGAAAGGGGTATGCGATCAGGCACCTTAGCCACTCATCAAATTGTGGGGTTTGGTGCTGCCAGTGCCTTGGCTTTGGAGCGACAAGCCACCGATGCAGAACACATCGCTACGCTGCGAGACCGCCTCTGGCAAAAACTTTCTGTGTTACCTAACGTGGCCATTAATGGTGAACAAGCGCCGCGATTGCCCGGCCATTTAAATGTGACTTTTAAAGGAGTCAAAGGTGATTTGCTATTGGCGGGGTTGACGAAAGTGGCTGCTTCTTCAGGCTCGGCTTGCACCTCTGCTTCCATGGCGCCTTCCTATGTTTTACTCGCCATGGGTATTAGCCCTCAGGATGCTCATAGCTCCTTGCGCTTTAGCCTTGGGCGCTACACCACGGAAGAAGAAGTGGATGCGGCCGCTCAGGTGATAGTGGATACAGTGGAGCGATTGCTTGCTAGCGAGCTGTGATTTTGCCTATAGTGCCTTATTATTTGAACTAGATCACAAGTAAGCGCTTCCTAAGGATGTCCCCATGATCATAAGGCACTTGATTGTTTTTTTTGCATTGATGCTAGCCCAATCGGTTTGGGCTGCCCCGCTAGGCCAACAGGATTTAGAACGCATTGCTGAAAAGGCGGGATTGCCTTTGTGGGCATTTGCGGTGGCCATGGTGCCGGCGGATGGCGGTGAAGGAGGTGCTTATTGGCATAGAGCCGATGCTCCCATGAACCCCGCATCAGCCATGAAACTGGTGACTACCTACGGTGCTTTGGATCTGTTAGGGCCCCATCATCAGTGGGGAACCTCTGTATATGGGCAGGGCCAACTCAGCCAAAACAAACGCTTTGAAGGGGATATTTACTTACAGCTCACAGGGGATCCTAAACTCACGGAAGAACGCTTGTGGCGCTTACTGAAGGATGTGCGCAATAGCGGGGTGGATGAAATCACTGGAGATATCGTGATTGATGACTCTGCTCTACGCATGCCCGCTAACCCCGTTGTGTTTGATGATAACAGTGGCCGTCCTTATGCACCTTATTTAGTGGGGCCCTCTCCTGTATTGTTGAATTACAACCTTCATCATTTGCAAGTGCGCGTGCTCAGTGGGCAGGCGGTGGCTACGTTGGCGCCCCATGTGCCAGGGGTGAGGTTGGTGAATGAACTACAGGTTTCCGGCACTTATTGCCCGCCTGTGGATAGCCTTATTAGTGTGAATGAGGCCAAAACCGAAGCGGGCCAAAGTGTGCTTACTCTTAAGGGAAAGGTGGGTGCACAGTGCAAATATAGCCGTTACTTATCGTTGCTGCCGCAACACCGTTACACCCAAGAGGTAGTGGCCCACCTGTGGCAAGATATGGGAGGCAAACTCAAGGGACGGGTGCGTTTTGGTGGCGTGCCTAAGCAGCAGGTGGAATTACTCGCGCGCAGTTATTCTCCCGATGTGGCCTCCATGGTGCGTGACATTAATAAATACAGCAATAATGTGATGGCGCAGCAGCTGTTTTTAAACATTGGTGCTTATCATCGTACGGCAAAAGATGAAGATGATGCCGCGGCTGCCCGTCGCACCTTGACCCAGTGGATGAAGGAAAAAGGGGTTAACCCTGAGGGGTTGGTGCTTGATAATGGGTCTGGTCTTTCTCGGGTGGAGCGATTAACAGTGCGCCAAACCGCTGATTTGTTGGCGCAGGCTTGGCAGAGCCCTTTTGCGGCTGAGTTTATTGCCTCCATGCCTTTAGTGGCCCTAGATGGCACCTTGCGTCGTCGGATGCGTAATAGTGGTTTGGAAGGCGAAGGGCATTTAAAAACTGGTGCATTGGCCAATGCTCGTGCCTTAGCCGGTTATATTCGTGATGGGGATGGCAAGCCTTGGATATTGGTGTTTTATGTGAACCATTCCAATGCGGCCAAAGTATTGCCCGCGTTAGATAACGCCCTTGTGCAGTGGCATCGCTCCACCAACAGTGAGCTGGCGCTAAAACAATAATAGAAGGATACCGTTGTGAATCTCGTGCAAAAAGCTAAGGATATTATTGGGCTTTTCAAACTCACCTTAGATATTTGGTTGCGTAGCCACTCGTTTATTTTTGCGGGAGCATTAGCATTTTTTACCCTGTTTTCCATTGCCCCCGTGGTAATTTTAGCGGTGCATGTATTGGGCTTGGTGTTAAGCACGGATACCGCTATGGTTCAGATAATGACGCAATTGGAAAATACAGTGGGGTCCGAGGCGGCAGAAGCTGTGGCCGTGGCGGTGGAAAACTCACGTTTAAGCCAAGGCAGTATTTTGGGATCTGTGATTGGTCTTGGCGCTTTGGCTTTTGGTGCCACCACTGTGTTTGCGCAGATGCAGCGGGCGCTAAACACAGTGTGGCAAGTGGTGGCCAAGCCCACGCGTAACTCCATTTTTTTAATGGTGCGTAGCCGCTTGTTATCTCTAACGGTGGTGCTTTCCATTGGGTTTGTGCTGCTAGTTTCCATGTTGTTAAGCGTGTTGATTCGTGCAGTGATGGTGTACGCCCAAGAGTGGGTACCTTTGCCTCCCATAGGGGTGTATTTGATTGAGTTTTCAGTGTCTGTGTTTGTGGTGTCTTTACTATTCGCCACTATTTTCAAGGTGTTGCCGGATGTTGTGCTATCGTGGCGTCATGTGTGGCCGGGAGCATTGTTAACGGCCTTGTTGTTTATTTTAGGGCGTTCCTTAATTGCCATTTATTTAGCTAACACAGCCACAGCCTCCGCCTATGGTGCCGCAGGCTCCTTGGTGATGTTACTGTTGTGGGTGAATTACTCTTCGTTGATTCTTTTATTTGGTGCCGCCTTCACCCGTGCTTATACGGAGTACAAAGGGGTGGAAATCGAGCCCAAGGCCACTGCCTTACGGCAGCAGCTAGTGCTCGTGGATGAAAACAATGAAACGGTGAAGATCCAAGCCTAAGCGGCTAGACGCTTTTGCGCCTCATGACGAATACGCTCCACCATGGATTGCACGCCATTGCCTCGGGTGGGGCTAATATGCTTCAGCAAATCAATGGCCTGAAAGTAGGCTTGCATATCAAAATCGAGGATTTGTTGAGGGGTTTTTTGGTTAAGTGCAGCCAACACAATGGCGGCTAACCCCCGTACAATCAGCGCATCACTATCCACGTAAAGGGAGAGGGTGCCATCGTCGTTCACTTCAATGTGTAACCATACTTGGCTTTGGCAACCACGCACTAGGTGGCTTTCTATTTTAAGGGCTTCAGGATAGGGGGGGAGCGCTTTACCCAATTCAATGATATAGGTATAGCGCTCTTCCCAATCATCAAAAAAACTTAAGGTATCAACAATATCTTCGTGGGTTGTGCTGCTACCCAAGGAGGTTTCGTTACTCATGGGAATCCTTTAGAACAGGCCAAGCTCAATGAGGGCTTCATCGCTCATCATTTCGCGGCTCCAAGGTGGATCGAACACCAGCT
Source organism: uncultured Alcanivoracaceae bacterium (assembly GCA_937943665.1). GTDB lineage: Bacteria > Pseudomonadota > Gammaproteobacteria > Pseudomonadales > Alcanivoracaceae > CALEAR01. The sequence continues at coordinate 11,318 of CALEAR010000132.1, read as the reverse complement.
CCACATCCACTTTATGCACATTGGGCACCAGCGCTAAACGGGTTTCCACATCGCCCACTAAAACGGGCCCCATGCCACAGGTGGGAGCGGTTAAAGTCATGCGCACTTTTACCACATTTTGGCCCGCCTCGGCCACCACCTCGGTGTGGTACACCAACCCCAAAGCCAGAATGCTCACGGGGATTTCAGGGTCGTAAATGGAATCTAATACCTTTTCTATATCTTCCTGGCGTACGCTGCCATCCTCTTCGGGCGGATCAAAATGAAAATCTAGCGGTTCTTGGCCGAGGGCATCGGCATCGGTACCATCAATACGGTACATGTTGCCTTGGTACAGCACTGTGTAAGTGCCGCCGAGGGCCTGTTGCAATGTGAGGAAGGTGTTTTTGGGCAATACCACAATGTTACCGTTGGGCACTTGGCGTGATTTCACATCACGCTCAAGCACCACGGTACGTTGTTCTTTACCCCCCATGGGGCGGAGTTGAGAGGGATCAAAGCTCATGTGGATTCCTAAATCGAGAAGCTCTCACCGCAGCCGCATTCCCCTTGGGAATTTGGATTGCGGAATGTAAAGAACTGGTTAACCCCTTCAATGGTGAAATCAATTTCGGTGCCTTTCACCAGGGCTAAGCTATCATCCGCCACATACACATCCACCCCTTCACTAATGGGAATGTGATGGTCGTTGGGCTCTGGGTGAGTCACATATTCGAGCTCATATTTGTAGCCTGAGCAACCGGAGGGTTTTACCGCTAAACGAATGCCCTTGTGCTCGGTGTTGGCTAAGGCCTTACGAGCGTACTCTTGGGCACGAGCGGTCATGGTAACTTGTGGTTGTGCGTTTGGATCAAAGGTACTAACTATGGACATAGTGTTCACCTCATAAAAAATTCATGATTTTGTGTAGCCCAGTAAACAAGGCATCCACATCCTCTAAGGTGTTATAGGGCGCAAAGGCTGCACGCACTGTGCCAGGGATACCTAAGGAATCCATTAATGGCATGGTGCAGTGATGGCCCGTGCGCACTGCAATACCTTGTTGATCAAGCAGAGTGCCCACATCACTGGGGTGAGTACCTTCAATAAGAAAGGATAACACACCCACTTTGCTGTTGTTGTCGCCAATAATGCGCATGCCTGCAAAGGCGCGAGCGTGCTCTGTGGCGTGGGCTAATAGGGCGGATTCATGCTCCCATAGGGCTTGGCGGTCTTGCTGCATAAGCCAAGTTAATGCAGCGCCTAAACCAATGGCGCCAGCAATATGCGGTGTACCTGCCTCAAACTTATAGGGCAAGCGGTTCCACGTACTGGTTTCAAAGCTCACGGTTTCGATCATTTCACCACCGGTTTGATAGGGTGGTATGGCTTCCAATAGCTCACGCTTACCGTATAACACGCCAATCCCCGTGGGGCCGAACACCTTATGGCCTGAGAAGGCGTAAAAATCGCAATCGAGTTGTTTAACATCCACCGGAAAGTGGGACACAGCTTGGGCGCCATCCACCACCACATAGGCACCTATTTGGCGAGCCTTTTGCACCAGTGCTGCAATATCATTAATGGTACCAAGGGCGTTGGAGGCGTGAGCTACTGCCACAATTTTGGTGCGCTCTGTGAGTAGGTTCTCTAACTGCTCCAAGGCTAAGGTGCCATCTGTCTTCAGGGGGATTACCTTGATACTCGCCCCGGTGAGGGTGCAAATTTGTTGCCAGGGCACAATGTTGGCATGGTGCTCTAAGGTGCTAATGAGCACTTCATCGCCAGCGGATAATACATGGCTGCCTAAACTATGAGCCACTAGGTTAAGAGCATCTGTGGTGCCCTTTGTCCAAATCACCTCTTCTCGTGAAGCATTCAGAAAAGAGGCCACGGTGGCACGGGCTTCTTCCATGGCATGGGTGGCCACATCACCTAAATAATGCGCGCCACGGTGCACATTGCTGTTTTGCTCGCGGTAATAGCGCTCAATGGCATCAATCACCACTTGAGGCTTTTGTGTGGTGGCGGCGTTATCTAGGTACACCAAGGGCTTGCCATAGGGCTTTTGGCCCAAGGTGGGAAACTCAGTCCGCAGGGCATCAACATCAAAAGCCATTAGCTCTCCTCCGCCTTGGCCTTGGCTAAGACGTCCACTAGCCAGGGGCGTGCCCACTGCGCTAAGGTTTCATGGGGCATGGCATTAAGGACCTCATCAATAAAAGCGAGGCTAAGGATGTTTTCTGCTTCCTGGGCATCAATGCCTCGGGAACGTAAATAGAAAATGGCATCCTCATCTAATTGACCAAAGGTGGTGCCGTGGCTGCATTGCACATCATCGTTGTAAATAATTAACTCGGGCTTACTGTTCACCGTGGCACCACGGTTAAGCTGCAAGTTGTTATTGGTGAGATCCGCCACGGTTTGGCTTGCCCCAGGGTGAATATGAATGCTGCCGTTAAAGGTAAGGGTGCATTGTCCAGCCGCCATGCCTTTGTACACCATGTTGCTGGTGCTGTTGGGCACTCGGTGCTCCACAGAAACTTGGTTATCCGCATGATGCTTCTCGGCACCCACAAACACCCCTTTTTGGGAGAAGTTAGTGTTCTCGTGCTCGATCACCACACGCACATCGTTGCGGCGTAAAGTGGTGCCATGCATTAGCTGGTAACTTTGGAAATCACTGCGCTCACCGGGTAACACCACTAGTGTGCCAATGTGTAAGCTATCGGTGGCTTCTCGCTGAACACGGTAGTGCACTAGCTGGCTATTAGTATCGCCTTTGAGGGTGGTAACGGCATTGGTTAACACTGGGCCTTGGCCGCTGTAGTGCTCCAATAGTGCTAGCTGGCTATTCTCACCTAATTCCACCTGTAAACGAGCATGGCAGTGGGAGGGGGCTTCCGCTTCGCTTAGGAAAAGCACTTCCACTGGGGCTTGCACTTGCGTGTTATCCGCCACTTTGAGTACGGCGCCATGGTCTAAGGTGGCGCTGTTAAGTAGGGCGAAAGGTGTGGTGAGCTCGGCTTCAGCACCATTTAGGGCGGTGTGGCCATCAATTAACTCAAGTGCCACTCCCTCGGGTAACGAAGTGGAGTTTTCTTCGCTATAAATACCGTTAATAAATACCAAACGATGCTGAAATTGGGCTTCGGGTAATTTTGCGGCTGCAAAGGGTTTAGCCACCTGTTCTAGGTGCCCGGCCTCTAAGGCACGTACGCTAGTGTACTTCCACGCTTCCACGCGTCGATGAGGGAAGTGGGCTTCTTTTAAGCGTGCTAAGGCTTCGCTGCGCACGGGGCGAAGCGCATCCTCTTGGGTGTAGTTAGCAGCGACATTCAGCGCTTGCTGCTTCAGTGTTTCTGCAAACTTCATGCTTATGCCTCTTCGCCTGTGATCCAACCATAACCTTTTTCTTCTAACTCTAAGGCCAGCTCTTTACCGCCAGTTTTCACAATGCGGCCGTTGGAAAGCACGTGTACAAAATCCGGCACAATGAAATCCAGAAGGCGTTGGTAGTGGGTTACCAGCACAATGGCTCTATCGGGGCTGCGTAGGGAATTCACCCCTTTTGCCACCACCTGTAAAGCATCAATATCTAGGCCTGAGTCGGTTTCATCTAAAAGGGCGAGTTTGGGCTCGAGGAGTAACATTTGCATGATTTCGTTGCGCTTTTTCTCTCCGCCGGAGAAACCTTCATTCACGCCACGCTTTAGGAACGCTTGATCGAGGTCCACTTGTTGGCAAGCCTCACGGGTTTTACGCAGTAAGGTCACCGCATCGTATGGTTCCTTGCCCTGTGCTGCGCGAACTTCCTCAAGGGAAGCGCGTAAAAACTCCATATTGCTTACCCCTGGGATTTCCACCGGGTATTGAAATGCCAAGAAAATACCAGCACGGGCACGTTCTTCGGGGGAAAGCTCAGTGAGGTCCTGGCCTTCAAAGTTCAGTTGGCCTTCTTTCACCTCATAACCCTCACGGCCAGCAATAACGTTGGTGAGGGTGCTTTTTCCAGAACCGTTGGGGCCCATAATGGCGTGCACTTCGCCGGGGTTAACTTTTAACGTTAGGCCCTTGAGGATATCTTTCTCTTCAACGGTGGCGTGTAAATTTTGAATGTCTAGCATGTGAAACTGTCCTGTTATGCAAAAAATGGGTACCTAATGGGCCTATTAACCAACGGCGCCTTCTAAACTAATTTCTAATAAAGCACGGGCTTCCACAGCGAATTCCATGGGCAGCTCTTGGAATACCTCTTTACAGAAGCCGTTAACAATCATAGAAACGGCTTTCTCTGGATCTAAACCACGGCTTTGACAGAGGAAGAGTTGGTCTTCGCTCACCTTCGAGGTGGTGGCCTCATGCTCGATCACTGCTGTGGGATTGCGGCTTTCAATGTAGGGGAAGGTGTGCGCTGCACAGGTATCCCCAATCAACATGGAATCGCACTGGGTGAAGTTTCGGGCATTTTCTGCGCCGGGCCCAATGCGCACTAAACCGCGATACACATTGCTGCTTTTAGAGGCAGAGATCCCTTTGGAAACAATGGTGCTCTTGGTGTTTTTACCAAGGTGGATCATTTTAGTGCCTGTGTCTGCCTGCTGCTTATGGCGAGTGAGAGCCACAGAGTAAAACTCGCCAATGGAGTTATCTCCACGGAGGATCACAGAGGGGTACTTCCACGTAATGGCAGATCCTGTTTCCACCTGCGTCCAAGAAATTTTAGCGTTATCAAAGCAAACGCCACGTTTGGTAACGAAGTTATAAATACCACCGCGGCCCTCTTCATCGCCGGGGTACCAGTTCTGTACGGTGGAATATTTAATGTTCGCACCGGGTAGAGCCACTAACTCCACCACCGCCGCATGCAGCTGGTTTTCATCCCGCATGGGAGCGGTGCAGCCTTCTAGGTAGCTCACATGGCTGCCCTCATCGGCAATAATAAGGGTACGCTCAAACTGGCCGGTGTTCTGTTCATTAATGCGGAAGTAAGTGGAGAGCTCCATGGGGCAACGAACCCCTTTGGGGATGTACACAAAGGAACCATCGGAAAATACCGCTGAGTTAAGGGCGGCATAGAAGTTATCACCCTGTGGCACCACAGAGCCTAAATATTTTTTCACTAGCTCAGGGTGACTGTGTACCGCCTCTGAAATAGAGCAGAAAATTACCCCCGCTTCTTCTAGCTGTTTGCGGAAGGTGGTGCCCACGGAAACGGAATCGAATACCGCATCCACTGCCACGGGGTTTTGTACGCCCGCAAGCATTTCTTGCTCGTGTAAGGGAATGCCCAACTTTTCATAGGTGCGAAGTAATTCCGGATCCACCTCATCTAAGCTTTTGGGCCTATCCTTCATGCTCTTAGGGGCAGAGAAGTAGGAAACCTTGTTAAAATCCACTTCTGGGTAATCTAAATGGGCCCACTCTGGGTAATCCATTTCAAGCCAACGACGGTATGCCGCCAAGCGCCACTCTAGGAGCCATTCTGGCTCATTTTTGCGTTTGGAAATGGTGCGAATAACCTCTTCGTTAAGGCCAGGAGGTAACGTGTCTGATTCAATATCCGTTACGAAACCGGCTTCATAGCCGCTTTCTAGGAGTTTGTTAATTTCAGCGTTTGGGCTCATTGAGAAACCTACCAAATAATACCAGAGTGATTTACTCGGGTATTATAGAGCAGCGAGAAAGAAAGCGCTAGGGTAGAGTGGAATCGGCACTAAATTAAGGAAATGGGAGCCATGTAACGGGTTTTGCACCATTGGACGGTATCATATCTGCCTGTGGGTGCGTATAATCTCCGCTCCAAATCTGTTGTGATATTCAGCAACGGGTTCGTTTTAACAATCATTGAAATTTAGTGGAGCAAGTATCCCATGGCAGTAGAGCGTACTCTATCAATTATTAAGCCCGATGCGGTGGCAAAAAACGTTATTGGCGAGATTGTAACTCGTTTTGAGAAAGCAAACCTCCGTGTTGTGGCCATGAAAATGGTACAACTTTCTCAGGAACAAGCCGAGGGCTTTTATGCTGAGCATAAAGAGCGCCCCTTCTTTGGCGATTTAGTGAGCTTTATGACAAGTGGTCCTGTGGTGGTGCAAGTGCTTGAAGGTGAAGGCGCTATTGCTAAAAACCGTGAGCTCATGGGCGCGACTAACCCCCAAGAAGCGGAAGCGGGCACCATTCGTGCTGATTTTGCTGAGTCCATTGATGAAAACGCTGTGCACGGTTCTGATTCCCCAGAGTCTGCAGCGCGTGAAATTGATTACTTCTTCACTGCCGAAGAGCTCTGCGAGCGTATTCGCTAAGACGTAATCAATTATTGCTGAGGTACTGTTATGCGTAGGAATGAGAAAGTAAATTTAATGGGGCTGACTTTCGAGCAGATGGAGGCGTTTTGCCTTTCCATTGGTGAGAAAAAGTTTCGTGCCCAACAGCTGATGAAGTGGATTCATCATCAGCAAGTGGATGATTTCTCGCAAATGACAGACCTCAGCAAATCTTTGCGTGAAAAGCTTGCCGAAATCGCCGAGGTGCGTTTGCCGCGAGTCATTACTGAAAATATTTCACGCGATGGCACCCGCAAATGGGCCCTAGAAGTGGAGGGCGGCGGTGCGGTGGAGATGGTATTTATTCCAGATGGGCGCCGTGGCACCTTGTGTGTTTCCTCCCAAGTGGGGTGTGCAGTGGATTGCAGTTTTTGCTCCACGGGCAAGCAAGGGTTTCAGCGTGATTTAACCACCGCAGAGATAGTGGGCCAAATTTGGTTGGCAGGGAAATCATTTGGGCCGCGGAAAAACCTTGGCCAGCATCCGGTGACAAACGTGGTGATGATGGGGATGGGTGAGCCCTTGTTGAACTACGATAATGTGGTGGATGCCATGCGCATTATGCTAGATAACTACGGTTATGGTATCTCTAAACGTCGTATTACCCTGAGCACCTCCGGTGTGGTGCCCATGATGGATAAATTGCGTGAGGATATTGATGTGTCCTTGGCGGTTTCCTTGCATGCTCCCAATGATGAATTGCGTAACGAACTGGTGCCCTTAAACCGGAAGTATCCTTTAGCGGAATTGCTTGCCGCTTGTGATCGTTACAGTGCAAGCCGTACCCATAAGCACAATACCATCACCATGGAGTACGTAATGTTGCGTGGGGTAAACGATCAACATAAGCATGCTGTGGAACTAGAACGCCTATTACGTGGTCGTCCTGTTAAGGTGAACCTAATTCCGTTTAACCCATTCCCCCACTCTGGTTATGAAACCAGTAAGCGCCAAGATGTGTTGGCGTTTCACAAATACCTTAATGACAGAGGGGTGGTGACCACGGTGCGCACCACCCGTGGTGATGATATTGATGCCGCCTGTGGGCAGCTAGTGGGAGCGGTGAAAGATAGAACACGCCGCAATGAACGTTGGCAGAAGTCCATTTTTTTACGCACAGAACAGCAAGGTAGTGCACTATGAAGGCAATGCAGAAAGGTATCACATTCGCCTTAATGGTTTTTTTAGTGGCCTGCGCAAATCCGCAGAAAGCAGAGCGTAAGGTAAGAACCCATGAGGCGGTGCAAAACCGCGTGGCAGCGGGTATGGAGTATTTGCATCAAGGTCAATTGAACGAGGCGCGCCAGCATTTTTCGCGTGCCTTGGAGCGGGATCCTTCAAGCCCTGTGGCACATAACGCCATGGCGCTACTATATAAGTTTGAAGGGGATCCAGAACGTGAGGAGCATCATTACAAACGCGCGTTGCGTTTAGATAAATCTTACACCGCAGCTCGAAACAACTATGGTATCTTGTTGTATCAACGCGGTGAATATGAAGCGGCCAAGCGAGAATTTGAGCAGGCGGCCAATGATCCTAAATATGGGGCTCGAGCCGGTGCCTTTGAGAACTTAGCCCGCTCACAGATGGCATTAGGCGAATACGAGGAGGCTATTAGCAGCTTTCAGCGTGCACTACGCTTAGGCCAACCAGAGAGTTCTATTTTGCCGGCGTTGGTGCAGGCTTACCTTGAAAATGATCAGCCCCGAGAAGCGGTGAGTTATTACGAGCAGTATTTACAGCAATCTCAGGGTGAGCCGAGTACCCCTGCGGCCTTGTGGTTGGCTATTCGTATGGCCCATTATCAGGGGCAGAGTGCTTTGCAGCAGCGTTATGAACAGCGATTACAACAGTTCCCGAATAGCGATGAGTATCATGCATGGCAAGCGTGGCGAAATTAATCGAATAATAAAGGATTGATGATATGAGCGAATCCGGCCAGGTAGGGCAGCTATTAGCCCAAACTCGCGAGGCGCAAAACCGCACCTTGCAAGAAGTGGCTAATGAATTAAAGCTTTCTGTTTCTTTTGTTAAGGCCATAGAGGCAGAGGAGTGCAACCGTTTGCCGGATGTGGCTTTTGTGCGTGGTTATGTGCGTAACTATGCACGCTTGCTTGGACTTTCTAAGGAACAAACCCAACAAGTGGTGGCTCACTACGAGGCCATCATGAAGCCAGCGCAGGAACTGCCTCAAGGGGCGCCTGTGGTAGCACCAAAAACCCAAGGGCCGCGGTGGTGGCGCCTCGTGTGGCTAGTGGCAGCAGTGTTGGTGATTGGCCAAGTGTTTTATATGTGGCACAACGCTAAGACACCCACTTCTGAAGGGGCGGATGAATTACCCCAAGCAGAAACCTTAACCACCACCCCATCAGAAACTGCCAAGGATGAGGTGCCTTTAATAGAATTGACCCCCGCTGAGCCCGCTGCTGATGCACCCTCAGAGGAAACGCTTACGATTGAAGAAGTGCCCGAGCCCATTGAGCAGGAAAAAGAGATGGAGCAAGCCTTGGAAGATTCTGAGGCGCTAGCGGAGGAGGCAGCCATAGAAGAAGCGGCCACCGAGGCCGAAGAGCAGGCGCAGCCGTCCGTGGAAGAAGCCACCACACCAGAGGCGAATGTGGTGCTTGCGTTTAATGATGAATGTTGGGTAAGTGTTGTGGATGCCACCGGCAAAACATTATATTCAGGCATTCAACAAGCCGGTGAAACTCTAGCCCTAGAAGGGCAGGCCCCTTACCAATTTGTTTTTGGTAATGGTGCCGCTTTAGAAAGCATGCAGGTTGAGGGTAAAGCCATTTCCCTGCCTGAGCGCCGTGCTGGGCAAGTGTGGCGATATCACTCCCAATAGGTGATGCAAGAGGAGAAATTTGTGGCAAACGAGGCCAGTGAACTTACCATCAAGCGCCGTCCTTCACGCCAAATTCGTGTGGGCAATGTACTTGTGGGTGGTGATGCCCCCATTAGTGTACAAAGTATGACGAACACCCCCACGGAAGATGTGGCGGCCACCGTGGCGCAAATTAATGCACTGGCTAACGTTGGTGCCGATATTGTGCGTGTTTCGGTGCCCACCATGGAGGCCGCCGATGCTTTTGCGGAAATTCGCAAACAGGTGGATGTACCTTTGGTTACAGACATTCACTATGATTACAAAATTGCCCTGAAAGTGGCAGAAATTGGTGCCGATTGCCTGCGTATTAACCCAGGTAATATTGGTCGTGAAGAGCGCATTAAAGCGGTGATCCAAGCAGCGCGAGATAACAATATTCCCATTCGCATTGGGGTGAATGCGGGCTCTTTGGAAAGAGATTTGTTGCGTAAATATAAGGAGCCTTGCAGCGATGCTATGGTGGAATCGGCCATGCGTCATGCGGGGATTTTGCTGGATCATGATTTCCAAGATTTTAAGGTGAGCGTGAAAGCCTCCAGCGTGGATATGACGTTGCAGGCATACCGCAAGTTAGCCGGCCAGCTTGAACAGCCCTTGCATCTGGGGGTAACAGAGGCAGGGGTGTTTCGCAGTGGTACCGTGAAATCCGCTGTGGCCTTAGGGGCTTTGTTGCTCGAAGGGATTGGCGATACCATTCGTGTATCCTTGGCAGCGGATCCGCTGGAGGAAATTCGTGTGGGCTTCGATATTCTGAAATCCTTAGGCATTCGCCAAAAAGGCGTGAATATTGTGGCTTGCCCGGGGTGCTCGCGCCAAAACTTTGATGTGATTGCCACTGTTAATGCCTTGGAAGCTCGCCTTGAAGATATTAACGAGTCCGTGGATTTAGCCGTGATTGGCTGCCTGGTGAATGGGCCTGGAGAAGCCCGTGTGGCGGACGTGGGTCTTACAGGGGGAACTCCTAACAACTTATCCTATGTGAACGGTGAAAAAAGCCATCACATTCGTGCAGATCAGCTTGTGGATGAGCTAGAGCAAATGGTGCGCGAAAAGGTGAAGCGCATGCGTGATGATAAAGCAGCAGGTGTGATTGTGCGCAGTGGCGCCGCGGATGCCTAGGTAAAAGGATAGAAACTTGAGTAAGAAAATAGCATCAATCCGTGGGATGAATGATATTTTGCCCACGGATACGCCGTTATGGCAGTGGTTTGAAAACAAGGTAGCCCAGCTTTTGCAGCGCTATGGCTATTTTGAAATTCGCACTCCTATTGTGGAACAAACCGATTTGTTCCGCCGCTCTATTGGTGAAGTTACCGATATTGTGGAAAAGGAAATGTATACTTTTGAAGATCGCAACGGCGATTCCTTAACCTTGCGGCCAGAGGGAACTGCAAGCTGTGTGCGAGCAGCGCAACAGCATGGCTTGCTTCACAATCAAGTGCAGCGTCTGTGGTACAAAGGCCCCATGTTTCGCCACGAACGTCCGCAGGCAGGCCGTTATCGCCAGTTTCATCAAATTGGGGTGGAAGCCTTTGGCATGGCAGGCCCTGATATTGATGCAGAGCTTATTTTACTCACCCGTCGCCTGTGGCAAGAGCTAGGCCTAGAGGAGCAGGTGGTATTGCAGCTGAACACCCTTGGCAGCCCAGAGGATAGAGCTGCTTATCGTGCCGCCTTAGTGGATTACCTTAATGAGCATCGTGAGGCTTTGGATGAAGATAGCCAACGCCGTATTGATCGGAATCCTTTGCGGGTGCTCGATAGTAAACATCCTGAAACGCAAGAGATCCTTCAGGGGGCGCCTTCCCTAATGGATTACCTGTCTGAGGCCTCCGCTGCGCACTTTAATGAGCTTAAGGCACTGTTAGATGCCGCCGGCTTGGCCTATGAAGTAAACACACGCTTAGTGCGCGGTTTAGATTACTACAGCCACACGGTATTCGAGTGGGTTACCGAGGCGTTAGGCGCTCAGGGCACAGTATGCGCAGGTGGGCGCTATGATGGGCTGGTGGAGCAGCTTGGTGGTCGTGCCACACCCGCGGTGGGCTTCGCCATGGGGATGGAGCGCCTCATCTTATTGTTAGAGCAGCAAGAATTCACAGTGCATCAGCAACCCCACGTGT
>CALEAR010000131.1 GCA_937943665.1 uncultured Alcanivoracaceae bacterium | reverse complement strand
ATTGGGCTCAGCCACATTAATATCCCCAAGCATGGCCAAAGAAGCAGAAACACCGCCATACACTGGGTCCGTGAGAACGGAGATAAAAGGCAAGGAAGCATCACGCATACGTTGCAGGGCTGCACTGGTTTTAGCCATTTGCATGAGAGAAAACAACGCCTCTTGCATACGTGCACCGCCACTGGCAGAAAAACACACAAGAGGTAAGGATTCTTCCAAGCAAGTGTTCACCGCTTCCACAAAACGAGCCCCTACCACTGAGCCCATGGAGCCGCCCATAAAACTAAACTCAAAGGCCGCTGCCACCAAGGGGAGCCCCTTGAGTTCACCCTTTAGAGCCACTAGGGCATCCGCTTCTCCGGTTTCCTTTTGCGCTGTGTGTAACCGATCTTTATATTTTTTTGAATCCTTAAACTTTAGATGATCCACAGGACGAATATGCGCCCCCACTTCCACTTGCTCCGTTTCATCTAAGAAAATGGCCAAGCGTTCTCGGGCACCAATGCGTAAGTGGTGATCACACTTAGAGCAAACCTGCATGTTGCGCTCTAATTCAGGTATAAATAAGGCACTGCCACAGCGAGGACACTTTCGCCACATGCCTTCAGGTATTTCACTGCGCGTTTCACCCGTGGAAGGCCGCCGAATGGCCGGCATAATTTTTTCTAGCCAGTTATTGCTCATACTAACTACCTTCATCCATTGCAGCGCGCATATCCGCAAGCAATGCCGCCACTTGTGTGGGAATCTGCTCAGGTTGCTCTAGATTTTCAGCCACCCTGCGCACTAGAGCACTGCCCACCACCACGCCATCCGCCACTTTAGCAATAGCCTTGGCTGAGGCTGCATCACTAATACCGAACCCCACACCAATGGGTAAGCTGGTGCGCTCACGAATCATGGCCACTTGCTTCGCCACTGCTTCTGTATCAAGCGTGGCAGAGCCCGTTACCCCTTTCAAGGAAACATAATATAAGTATCCACTACCGGCTTGGGCAATCAGTGATACCCTTTCAGGGGTTGTGGTGGGTGCCAATAAGAAAATCAGCTCAATGCCTTTCTCTTTAAACAAAGGCGCCACCTCTTTCGCTTCCTCAGGTGGCAAATCCACGAGCAACACACCATCCACGCCCGCCACACTGGCATTATGAGCGAAGGTTTCATAACCCATGGCTTCCACGGGATTTAAATACCCCATCAGTACCACCGGTGTGGTGTTATCTGTTTCACGGAATTTCGCCACTGTATCAAGCACCACCTGCGTAGTGGTGCCAGCGGCTAAAGCCCGCTCACTCGCCAACTGAATCACTGGTCCATCGGCCATTGGATCCGAAAAAGGCACACCAAGTTCAATAATATTAGCCCCTGCTTCCACCATGGCATGCATCAGGGACAAAGTAACTTCAGGTGATGGATCCCCAGCGGTAATGAAAGGGATTAGGGCTTTTTTGCCAGAAGCTGCTAAGGTTTCAAAACAGGTATTAATTCGATTCACGCTGCCCTCTCCTTACACATCAATGCCATCAATGGCAGCCACGGTATGAATATCTTTATCACCACGACCCGATAAGTTCACAATAATCACCTGATCTTTATCCATAGTGGGCGCTAGTTTCTTCACATAGGCCAAAGCATGGGAGGATTCCAACGCTGGCATAATACCCTCCACTTGGGTGAGTTCACGGAAGGCCGCTAGCGCTTCA
>CALEAR010000130.1 GCA_937943665.1 uncultured Alcanivoracaceae bacterium | reverse complement strand
TGTGGATGCGCGGCCTGCGCCGGCGGCTACACCCGCGCCTACCTGCGCCACCTGTTCAAGGCCTAATATGGGGCTGAGTAAATCAATGCATTCTTGAATGAGCTCCGGTAGTGCCATGCCCACACGATACCATTCGAGCATGGTGAATTCGGGGTTGTGGCGCTGGCCTTGCTCGCCGTGGCGAAACACCCGTGCAATTTGATACATGCAGCCCATTTCTGCGGCGAGGAGGCGCTTCATGTGGTATTCCGGAGAAGATTGTAGAAAGCCGTAGCCGGGTACCTCAATGCAATGAATGTGGATATCGCTTACACCGTGGTGGGCCAGGTAGGGGGTATCCACCTCTAGCACTTGGCGTTGAGCGAAAAACTCCCGAATGTAGGCATACAACTGCGCCCGAGCCTGAAGGGCTTGGGCGCTGGTTGTGGGTTGCCAAGTGGTGGCCGGCATTAATCGTTAGCGCGGGCCACGTATTCGCCGGTGCGGGTGTCCACGCGAATGGTTTCACCCTGCTGTACGAACAAAGGAATACGTACTGTGGCGCCGGTGGAAAGCTTAGCAGGCTTACCACCGGTGCCGGCGGTATCGCCTCGCAGGCCTGGATCCGTTTCCACGATTTCTAACTCCACAAAGTTGGGAGGTGTTACAATCAGTGGGGAACCGTTGTATAAGGTCACGGTGCAGATGTCTTCTTCTTTTAACCAAAGAATGGCATCTTTTATGGCATTTTCATCGGCAGCTAGCTGGTCGTAAGTTTCGGGGTTCATAAAGTGCCAAAACTCACCATCGGTATAGAGGTACTGCATTTCCACATCGATCACATCAGCAGCTTCGAGGCTCTCACCTGATTTAAAGGTGCGCTCCCAAATGCGGCCGGTGCGCAAGTTGCGCAAACGTACGCGGTTAAACGCTTGGCCTTTACCAGGTTTGACGAACTCATTTTCCACGATGGCGCAAGGATCACCATCAAGCATAACTTTCAAACCCGATTTAAATTCGTTGGTAGAATAGGACGCCATTTACTCACCTAAAATAAATTGATCTAAGGATCGCAATGATAGCTCAACACGCACTAAATTGGCAGCAACAACAGGCAGATGCCATTACTGATCTCCATGAGTTGCTGGAACTATTGCAAATTACGATGGCGGATTTACCTCTCGCCTTACAAGCCTGTGCTGATTTTCCATTGCGTGTGCCACGCAGTTTTGCTGCGCGTATGGAAAAGGGTAACCCACAAGACCCATTATTGCGACAGGTGCTTGCCGTGGGTGAGGAATTAACTGTAACCCCTGGTTTTAGCCAAGACCCTTTAGCTGAGGCAGAGCATACTCCGGTGCCGGGCATTTTGCACAAATATCATGGGCGCGTGTTATTTGTGGTAACAGGCGCTTGTGCAGTTAATTGCCGTTATTGTTTTAGGCGTCATTTTCCCTATAACGATTATATGCCCACGCGGGAGCGTTTTAGTGATGCTTTGGCATGGCTAGCACAGCAGCCGCAGGTGAATGAAGTGATTTTAAGCGGCGGGGACCCTTTAACCTTAACCGATAGAAAGCTGAAAGAATTAGTGGAAGCCCTTGCCCAGATTCCTCATTTAAAGCGTTTACGCATTCATAGCCGCAGCCCAGTGATGATTCCGGAACGAATTAATGAAACGTTAATCGAACTGTTAGGTAATTCGCGTTGGCAAAGTGTTCTTGTGCTGCATGCCAATCATGCCAATGAGCTAACACAGGCCTTGGCGCAGGGAGTGACAGCGCTGCGTCAGCAAGGGGTAACTGTACTTAACCAAGCGGTGATGTTGGCAGGGGTGAATGATTCGGTGGCCGCCCAAGAGGCACTGGCAAATGGGTTATTCGATTGTGGTGTGTTGCCTTATTATGTGCATCAGTTGGATAAGGTCCAAGGGGCAGCACATTTTATGGTGCCGGATGAAAAAGCCTTACAAATAATGAAAGCCCTACGTGCGCGTTTACCGGGCTTTCTTTTACCGCAGCTAGTAAGAGAAAACCCAGGGGATAAAAGTAAAACACCAGTTGTTGATATACGAAGAATTGTGTAATGTTTTTAATTGTCTTTTCAGTAGAAGAACAAAAAAAGATAAAAGAGGTGCGTTAGCAAATAAAACGTTATAAGGCAGAGTCAAATGGATGAGCAAGTAATTAAAGCATTGGGGTTGCGACTACCAAAGCAAAATGGAAAAGAGCCCACCGTTGGTAGTACCCAACCGCGGCGTTTAAAGCGTTGGCTTGATGACTTGCCACCCATGAATGTTTGGGAAAACGCCCGCCAATTATTTCGTTATTTACACGAACTAAACCGCTACGATATGCGCAGCAAGCACCGTTTTGAATTACTAGAAACGGTGCGCCCCCATGTGTTTAAGATTTCCGCCACACTTGAAAAAGATTATTGGGGGCAAAACCTTGTGTTGCCAGAACGCCCCCGCCAAGCTGCAAGTTTGGCACAAGCGCTGCAAACCTATTTAGCCGATGGGTATTTATTGTTGCTGCAGCGTGCCCTAAAAAATGGGGATGCAGCACTTATTAAAAAGGTGGTGCCTACGTTTATTCATCGCGCTATGGTGTCTTTGCGCGATACGTTATTCCGCACTCAAATATTGTACTTTCGCCCGCCGCGTTATTTGTGGCTTATTCTTCACCAACAGTATGCGTTAGCTGAGTACCATAAGCTGTTAGCCCAGCGCGTGGAGGATAAAGTAGTGCCTGAGGCCAGCGCCACATTGGAGGAAATGTATAAACGCATATTGTTGTTGGGGGCGTTAGGGGCAAACCAGTTGCGCCAAAATGAGCTCAAGCGCGTGTTGCCCTTAGTGGATCAGCTAGCGCCATTGGCTGAGCTTTCTGTGCGTTTACCTAGCAAGTACTTTTTTTATGTGAACTTAATTGCGGATAGAGCACCCGCTTCACATAAACTTGTGGAAGATACCCGCGGGCGGTTTCGCTATTTGCTCACCGCTGATGTGGTGGCGGCCTTAAGCTCTGCTGAGTTAAAAGCGGATGTGCCAGAGGCTTTGCTTGAGCATATGCGCCATCATTTAGGTGGTAACCGCGAGCGCTCCGTTCGTCGTCAGCCTAAAAAGCTATCATTAGAAGTTTGCTTTGGTTTAAGCGCTTCCCATTATTATTTATCCGATGGTGCGGATTTCAGCAGCTTACGCTCTGCCCATGAGGTGGCTCACCTAGTGGGCGAGGAAACGAATCGTTTTTTGCGGGGGCCTGAAACGCCTAAAGTTCATGATGAATGGAGTGTTGATTTCAGCACCAGTGAAGGGCTTGGCGATTTTGATATCTCAGGGCTCACCCAGGCGATGTCTGATTATGCGCGCCAACAACGGGGGGGAGGATTATACGCCGCCCTATAAAAAATATGTGTTCGAAACCATGGATGTGAGCGCTGGAGGATATGGTGTGGCGTGTGAGGCGCAACCTCCAGAGTGCTTGAAAACCGGTGAGCTTGTGGGCATGCGTGAAAATGGCCGCGGCGATTGGATCATCGGTGTGGTGCGCTGGGTGCGTCAGCAAAGTCAGGGTGGTGCTAGTTTTGGTATTGAGTTTTTAGCTTCCCAAGCTTGGCCGGCGGCAGTGCGTAAGCACAGTACTACGGAGGCAGATTTTGTGCGCGCCATTGTATTGCCCGAATTTATTACCCTGGGGTTAGAGGCTTCGCTGTTGTTACCGAGTTTAGGGTTTGCCCAAGGTGATGCGGTGGAAGTGGTTCACCAAGGGGTCACAGAAAACCTAACACTGAAGCGTTCCCTATTGCGTGCCACAGGGTTTAACCGTTACGAAGTGGTACCCACCACAAAAACTCCCCCTTCAACTCAGGAACAAGGTTCTCCTAAGCCACCTACGGAAAGAGATTTACTGGATACTATCTTCTGATATATAGGTTTTTTTACCCTATACAGGTTGTGATGAAGTGGCTTGCTAAACCTAAAAGGTTCGTCACAATACCATCAGGATTTGATAGTTTTTTAAATTTAATGTGAGCGCTCACTCTTGGTGAGTGAGGCTCTTCTTTTTGCGCAACAAATATTGGTGTAATGATTAATGGTGTATAAGCCCGAGATAATAAGACTCCTCATCGCCCATGATTCTCAGGACGAGGCAGAACAATTAATTAATGCACTGCGTAATGCTGGACGAGCCACTCGTGCGGAATTGGTGCTAAATGAAGACAGTTTTCTGGATGCGCTGAAATCCAGCCATTGGGAACTCATGCTCACCCGTCCGCATTTTGGCAATTGCGATCTTGAGCAAGTGATTGGGCATTTAAGGCGCCTAGGCAAAATGTTACCCGTATTGGTGTTGGGTGATGAATTAGATGAAAAGGTGTTCACAGAAACCCTCGCCATGGGAGCCAGTGCCTTTGCATCCCATGGCAACCGTGAGCTTAT
>CALEAR010000129.1 GCA_937943665.1 uncultured Alcanivoracaceae bacterium | reverse complement strand
ACCCCGTGTAAATGGTGCTGAAACACAGCCTTCACGGGCAACTGTTGCTGCGCTAGCCGCTTCTTTTGCATGGCGATGAACACGGGGGTTTCGCTAAGAAAACGGCGTAAATACACCCCAATAAGCCCAAACACGCCCCCAAGCAAGAAGGGTAACCGCCACCCATAGCTGGAAACCTCCTCAGGGGTAAACACCCAGTTCACCGCTGCTGCCACCAAGGAGCCAATTAAAATCCCCAAGGTAAGCCCAGAGCACAAAAAGCCCGTGGCCATGCCCACTCGATGGGGCGGCACATGTTCTGCCACAAAGGTCCAAGCACCGGGTACCTCACCCCCAATGGCAGCCCCTTGCAGCATGCGCAGCACCATCAACAAAATAGGCGCTAGCACACCAATGTGGTGATAAGTGGGTAGTAGGGCCATGCCTAAGGTAGCGGCGGACATAATAAACACAGAAAGGGCGAACATACGTTTGCGCCCGAGGCGGTCCCCAAAGTGCGCCATAATGATGCCGCCCAACGGGCGCACCAAGTAGCCTGCAGCAAAAATTCCAAAGGTCTGTATCATGACCAACCATTCGGGCATTTCAGGGGGGAAGAAAAGCGGCCCGAGCACACTGGCAAAGAACACAAAAATAATGAAGTCGTAAAATTCAAGGGCACCCCCCAAGGCGGCCAAGCCAAGCACACGGAAATCTTTGCGGTTAAGGGGGCGTTGCTGCGTTTGTGATGAGGCGGCCATGTAACACCTAAACAGATAAGCGTGAATGTAAAAGCGCACATATTACCTTAAGCCACACGGGCAACATAGTGTGGCGTGTCTTAAAAGGAGAAAACGTGTATTGGGATGATGATGAAACGCAAGATTTGCCCCTAGTGGCCCCCTTTATGCCCACCGATGAGGCCATGGCACGGGCCTTGCTCACCTTAGGGCAGGTGAATGCACAGGATGTACTTTATGATCTAGGCAGTGGCGATGGCACCATAGTGGTTTTGGCAGCCTCAGAATTTGGAGCGCGGGCCGTGGGGGTGGAGTTGGACCCACAGCGCCTAAAAGAAAGCCGCGAGTTGGCTTGTTTTGCAGGGGTGCAAGAGCGGGTGGAGTTTAGGGAGGAGGATTTGTTCACCGCTAAGGTGCAAGATGCCACCGTGGTTACCCTGTACTTGTTGCCTGGGGTGCACCTGGCCTTAAAAACCAAATTACTCAAAGAGCTAAAACCCGGGGCAAGAATCCTCAGCCACTCCTTTCATTTTGGCCAATGGCGGCCCGATAAAAAGCTTGAACTGAGCGGGGTGGGGCTATACAAGTGGGTGGTACCTGCTCCAGTGAGCGGGCGTTGGCAATGGTTTCAGGGGGAAGATTGCTACGAAGTGGCCTTAGAGCAGCGCTTTCAAACCCTAGTGGGGAAGCTGTGGCTTAATGGGGAAACCATTTCATTGAAAGGTGCCCAGGTGCGCGGTATACGGCTTACTATTGAGTGTGTGGGCGCTAAGGGCAGCAAGCGTTTTGTATTTCGGTATGTGAATGAGGCGGAGCTAAGCCCCACGGGCGGCACCGAAGCCACCCGCGCCACACGCATCATGGCGTAATGGGAAAGCGTTCCAAAGAGAAGGGTTGGCCGGGTTGAGCCACAATTTGCCAACCGTATTCCCCCCAATCCCCAAGCACCCACCGCTGAGCGGGGCCCGTGCTTAAGGTAATATCATGCACCGCTGGGCGGTGGGTATGGCCATGAATCAGTTGCTGCACGCCATGGGCCTCCATTTCGCGCACCACCTCTTCTGGGGTCACATCCATAATATTTTCTGCTTTATTGGCATTGTTTTGTTGGCTTTGCATGCGCATCATTTGTGCAATCATACGCCGCTCTTCAAGGGGTTTAGCCAACATCATGGCTTGC
>CALEAR010000128.1 GCA_937943665.1 uncultured Alcanivoracaceae bacterium | reverse complement strand
TCCAGCACGTGCCCGTGATGCAGCACGTCGAGCCCGTGAAATGACTCGCCGTAAGGGAGCGCTAGATATTGCTGGCTTACCAGGTAAGTTGGCGGATTGCCAAGAGAAGGATCCCGCTCTCTCTGAACTTTATATTGTGGAGGGAGATTCTGCGGGAGGCTCAGCAAAACAAGGGCGGGATCGCAAAACTCAGGCGATTTTGCCTTTGAAAGGGAAAATCCTAAATGTGGAACGAGCACGGTTCGATCGCATGCTTTCCTCAGCGGAGGTGGGCACCCTGATTACCGCCTTGGGTTGTGGTATTGGGCGCGATGAATACGATGTGGAAAAGCTCCGTTATCATCGCATTATTATTATGACGGACGCTGATGTGGATGGTTCTCATATTCGCACCCTGTTGCTCACTTTCTTCTTTAGGCAAATGCCGGAGTTAATTGAGCGAGGCTATATTTATATTGCGCAACCTCCTTTGTATAAGATCAAAAAAGGTAAACATGAAACCTACTTAAAGGATGATGCCGCACTGGAGGATTACCTCACAGCGCACGCGCTAGAGAAAGCAGCCTTGTACCCAGGCAATGATGCGCCCCCCATTACGGGAGATCGATTAGAAGCGCTGATTAATGAATATCGCGCAGTAAATCGCATTGTGGAACGCCAAGGCCGCATCTTCCCACAGGTGGTGATGAAGCAGTTAGCTTATGTGAACGGGCTGACAGAGGAAAGCTTTGAAAATGAAGCCAAAATGCAAGCGTGGGTACAGCAGTTAGAAACCCAAGTGAACGCATTGGTGGATGCCTCTCATCACTACACCATTACTGTGGCGAATGAAGATGGGATTTTTTACCCAAAAATCAAAGAGTTAGCACATGGTGTTACCCGTGAATTCAAAATCAGCCAAGATTTTGTTAACTCACCGGATTACCAGCGCATTAAAGCGCTTGGAGAGAAGCTTAACGGGCTTTTAGCAGCAGATGCTAAGGTAACCCGTGGTGAGGCGCAGCGAGCTGTGAAGAGCTTTGCAGAAGCCTTAGAGTGGCTGATGGCGCAGGCGCGTCGTGGCACCACTATCCAGCGCTATAAAGGCTTAGGGGAAATGAACCCTGATCAGTTGTGGGAAACCACCATGGATCCGGATTCCCGCCGCATGTTGCAGGTCACCATTGAGGATGCCATTGGTGCAGACCAAATCTTCACCACCCTTATGGGAGATGATGTGGAGCCTCGACGAGAGTTCATTGAAACCAATGCGCTCCAGGTGGCAAACCTCGATATTTAATCGGAAGGAAAAACCAATACCCCCTAGTGCCTTTCACTAGGGGGTATTATTTTGTGAATTATTGGGAAAGATGGTGGGCGAACTGCGCCAGATCATCGAAAATTAAGGTGTGAGAAAGGTGTGGAGGCAAGCCCTTTTCAAGGGTGCGCTTTCCCTTACCGGTTTTCACTAAGATGGGTTGGCAACCCCGTGCCAAGCCGGCTTCTAAATCACGTAGGCTATCGCCCACAAAAAAGCTACGCTCTAAGGTAAGTTGGTGTTCCTTCATGAGGGTATCCAACATGCCGGGTAAAGGTTTGCGGCACTGACAGCCCTCATCAGGGTGGTGAGGACAGTAATAAATGCCCTCCACTTTGCCACCCGCTTGATGAAGTAAATCCAACATTTTTTCATGCATTGCATGGAGTGTTTCCGCCGTATAATACCCTCGGCCAATACCGGATTGGTTGGTGGAAACAAAGAGCCGATGGCCTGCCTTAAAAAGCGTTGCCATGGCCTCAATGGCACCCGGGATGGGTTGCCACTCCTCCACTGTTTTAATGTAGTTATCGGAGTCATGATTAATGACTCCGTCCCTATCTAATACCACAATAGCCATTAGCTGAGTTCCGAAATATCTGCCACTTGCAAGAAGAGATCACGCAGGAAAGCAAGTAAAGCTAAGCGGTTTTTCCGTAGCGCTTCGTTTTCCGACATGACCATCACTTGTTCGAAGAAGTTATTCACGGGCTCATTTAACTCAGCCAAAATGGCAAGGGCGCCGGCGTAATCATAATGATCTAACTTCACCGAGGTTTCTTCATACGCAGCCACAATGGCAGAAGCTAAGGCGTGCTCGGCGTCTGCTTCAAGCAGATCCCCTTCCACCTCTTCAGGAATATCTTCAGCGTTTTTCGCTAAAATATTAGCCACGCGTTTATTGGCTTCTGCCAAGCTTTGGGCGGCTTCCTGAGCTTGGAACTTCGCCACAGCGTGCACGCGTTGGTGGAAATCCAAGGGTGAGGTGGGGTTCACCGCCAGTACAGAAAGAATCACAGGGGTGCTAATGCCTTGATCCTGGTAGAAGGCACGGTAACGACCTTGGATAAAGTTAAGCACCTGCTCTTTGGTATCTTCCGCAATTAAATCCCCATAAAGGGTTACGGCTCTTTGCACCAAATCCTCAAGATCCAAACCTAAGGATTTTTCAATAATAATACGCAAAATACCTAAGGTGGCACGGCGCAAAGCGTAGGGGTCTCTATCCCCTGTGGGGATCTGGCCGATACCAAAAATACCCACTAAGGTATCGAGCTTGTCGGCAATGGCCACTGCTTGGCCTGTGCGGTTACTCGGCAAATCATCGCCCGAGAAGCGAGGGTAATAGTGCTCTTTCAGCGCTAGGGCCACATCGTCCTCAAGCCCTTCATGCTTGGCTAAGTAATACCCCATGGTGCCTTGCATGGTGTCGAATTCATTCACCATTTCGGTGACTAAATCCGCCTTGCATAAGCGGCCGGCTTGTTGAGCAAACTCCACGCTGCCCCCTAGTAACTCGGTGATGTAACCGGCTAGCTGA
Source organism: uncultured Alcanivoracaceae bacterium (assembly GCA_937943665.1). Taxonomy (GTDB): domain Bacteria; phylum Pseudomonadota; class Gammaproteobacteria; order Pseudomonadales; family Alcanivoracaceae; genus CALEAR01. The sequence goes on along the minus strand of CALEAR010000128.1, from coordinate 617 downwards.
CTAATGCGTAGGCATTTATCCGCCACCGTGCCGAGCTTTTCTTGGAACACGAGTTGTTCAAGGCGCTTAGCATGATCAGCCAAGGTGGTGGCTTTATCATTATCAAAGAAGAAGGCCGCATCAGCTAAACGGGGACGAATAACCTTTTCGTTGCCGTAAATTACAAGCTCTTCGTTGCTGCTTTCAATATTGCTAATGGTAATAAAGGCATTTTGTAAGGTGCCCTTTTCATCCACCACGGGGAAATAACGTTGGTGTTCCTGCATGGCCGTAATAATGGCCTCTTGCGGTACACGTAAAAAATCCTCATCAAAGCGACCAATTAAAGGCACGGGCCACTCCACCAAGGCGGTGACTTCATCCAGTAAGGCATCATCGATAAGGGCTTGGCCACCGGCTTCCTTACCAGCTGCTTCCACTTGGGAGCGAATAAGTTCGCGACGCTCTTGGAAATCAGCAATCACATAGGCCTCTTTGAGTTGTGCCTCATATTCTTGAGGAGATTCCACCATCACAGGGCTGCTACTGTGGAATCGGTGGCCACGGCTGTGTTGGCTTGCATCTAATCCAAGCACAGAGAGTGGAATAACCTCATCACCAAAGAGCACTAGTAGCCA
>CALEAR010000127.1 GCA_937943665.1 uncultured Alcanivoracaceae bacterium | reverse complement strand
ACGCCATTGGCCTTAAAGTGGCCATGATCACCGGTGATAATAAGCACACAGCCGCTGCCATTGCCAAGCGCTTAGGCATTGATGAAGTGGTGGCTGAGGTGTTGCCTGATGGTAAAGTGGAAGCCGTGGAGCGATTGCGCCAGGCCAACGGCAAAGTGGCCTTTGTGGGAGATGGTATTAACGATGCGCCTGCATTGGCAGCGGCAGAGGTGGGAATTGCCATTGGCACAGGTACGGATGTGGCTATGGAGGCCGCAGAGGTGGTATTAATGGGGGGGGATTTGAACGGCGTGCCTGCGGCTATTGCCTTATCTAATGCCACGCTACGCAATATTAAGCAAAACCTGTTTTGGGCATTTGCGTATAACACCGCCTTGATCCCCGTGGCTGCTGGGGTGCTTTATCCCTTCTTTGGGATTCTCCTCGCACCGCAATTTGCAGCGGGCGCCATGGCGTTATCTAGCGTGTTTGTGCTTGGGAACGCCTTAAGATTGCGTTCCTACCGGCCTGAAACCGCTTAGCTTATAAATTGTTAACAATCTGATAAGGGTGTTTATGCCTTTTAACCCATTGAATTAAAAGGCAATTGGCTTTAAAGACAAGAGTTTTGGTTGTTTTTGTCAGTGTATCAATGACTTTATCATTGGCAACTGTCACATTCGTTATATTATGAATGCAAGCGCTAAGGAACAGTTAAGCAGCACAAAACGAATTCTGAGGAGAACAACATGACTAAACTGCCAAAACTCAGCGTAGCCGCTGTGAAGTCTATGATGCAGCCTACCCGTCGTGATTTAAACTTTAAACTCGATCCCGAAATTATTGGCGAGTGGCATTGGGCGGCGGGTCCTATATTTACTAACTTCTTGAACACCTTTTCCACTGTACTGCCCATTGGTGAACGTTTCTTCATTCGTAGTGTGCGTCACTACCGTCCTCAAATCACTGATCCAGAGCTGAAAAAAGCCGTCACCGCTTTTATTGGTCAGGAGGCAATGCACGGTCGTGAGCACGAAGTGTATAACGAGGCTTTCTTTAAACGTGCTCCCGTGGGCGCTAAGTTTGAAAAGCTGGTACAGCGTATTCTAGAAGGTGCTAGCGAGCATTTGCCCCCTTCGCTGTGCTTATCTGCCACTATTGCACTTGAGCACTTCACCGCCTTATTAGGTGAAGCAGTGTTATCGGATGAGCGTGTTTCCG
>CALEAR010000126.1 GCA_937943665.1 uncultured Alcanivoracaceae bacterium | reverse complement strand
GTTTAACCACACATAAAGGGGTGGATTTTGCCGCTAAAGATGGCTCCGATGTGATTTCCACAGGGGCGGGCTTAGTGACCTTTGCCGGCAACCGTTGGGGTTATGGCAACCTGGTGGAAATCAATCACGGGAATGGCTTAGCCACCCGTTATGCCCACTTAAAAGATATTACTGTGCAAAAGGGTGATATCGTAAAAGCCGGTGATGTGATTGGTATTGTGGGTTCCACTGGTCGTTCCACGGGTCCACACGTGCATTACGAGGTGCTCAGAAACGGCCATCAAGTGAATCCAGCCACCTATGTTGCTAAAGCGCGCGAATAAATATGTTATCTTACCCCTCTTTAAGGTTGATAAGAGGGGTAAAGTCCCCACATCCTCTCTATTGCCTAGCAAATAAAACAGTTAGAATAGCTCACTGTTTTTATTGTTGATTCATTATTCATAATAAGTAGCGGGTCCTTCATGCTTGCAAAAATTTTCGGAAGTAAGAATAAACGCGAACTGCGGCGCATGCAGAAAATTGTTAACGAGATTAATAAGTTGGGTGAGAACCTAAAGGAGCTCAGCAATGAGGAACTTCAGGCCTTCACGCCCAAGTTTAAGCAGCAATACGAGGAGGGCCGCAGCTTAGATGAGATCTTACCTGAGGCCTACGCTGTGGTAAGAGAAGCCAGCACCCGAGTGATGAAGATGCGTCACTTCGATGTGCAGTTGCTCGGTGGTATTGCTCTTCACGAAGGGCGTATTGCTGAAATGCGCACCGGTGAAGGTAAAACCCTCACCGCCACCTTGCCCGTGTACCTGAATGCCTTATCGGGCAAGGGCGTACACGTGGTAACAGTGAACGATTACCTCGCCGAGCGGGATGCTAACTGGATGCGCCCCCTGTATGAATTCCTCGGCCTTACGGTGGGCGTGATTAAATCCCAGCAGCCCACAGAGGAAAAGCGCGCCGCTTATCTAGCCGATATTACCTACGGTACCAACAACGAGTACGGCTTTGATTACCTGCGCGATAACATGGCCTTCCGCCTTGAGGACAAGGTGCAGCGTGAGCTCAACTACGCCTTAGTGGATGAGGTGGATTCCATTCTCATTGATGAAGCCCGTACCCCATTGATCATTTCTGGCCCGGCTTCTGATAGCTCAGAGCTTTATATCGCCATCAACCAACTGGTGAAGCACCTGAAAAAGGCGGAAAAGGAAGAGGGCGATAAAGAGCCCCGCACCGATGGCGATTACACCGTGGATGAAAAACACCGTCAGGTGGAGCTCACCGAGCAGGGGCACGAAAACATTGAACGCCTGTTGGTGCAAAACGGCCTCCTAGAAGAGGGCGAAAGCCTTTATTCCGCACAAAGTTTAAACCTGTTGCACCATGTGCACGCCGCCCTAAAGGCGAATGTGCTCTTCACTCGTGATCGAGATTACATTGTGCAAGATGGCCAAATTGTGATTGTGGATGAGCACACAGGCCGCACCATGCCTGGGCGCCGCTGGAGCGAAGGGATTCACCAAGCGGTGGAGGCCAAAGAAGGGGTGCATATTCAACAGGAAAACCAAACCCTGGCATCCACCACCTTCCAAAACTATTTCCGCTTGTATAACAAGCTAGCGGGGATGACGGGAACAGCGGATACCGAAGCCCCCGAATTCTTGCAAATTTATGGCCTTGATGTGGTGGTAATTCCCACCCACAGGCCTTTAGCACGGGTGGATCATAACGATTTGGTTTATCTCACCTTGGCGGATAAATACGATGCCATTGTG
>CALEAR010000125.1 GCA_937943665.1 uncultured Alcanivoracaceae bacterium | reverse complement strand
GGGGGTTACGGAGGGTGATGGTGTGGTGGGTGGCCGCACGGGGGCATCGAGGGTACCACCAAGATGGCACGGATCCACGGCAATTTCCACCGCTTCATCAACCCAGGGGGTATCCGAAAACAACACCACGCCATCCTGCTCACACTGGTACACAGCAGCCCATGTGAACGCGGGCCAACAAACTATGGCTAAACTCAACAACACACTGCGCATATAACCTCCTGTGCCACGGCACCCCAAGCTCCTATGATAACAGGTTATTCGCTCCGCCACGTTATTCGAACATGCCACGAAGGTGTTCTTCAAATAACCTCAGGTTTTGCTCCATGCTTTCCTCCAAGGGCACGGCGGCATTAATTAAAATGCCAGCCACCATTTCGTAATGTCCCACTAGGGCAAGCAGCTCCATAAGCTCCGCTTGGCTATGGTGCTGTGCCAGGAGCGCCCATGCCTCAGAGGGAATGGGAACCTTAGCGCATAAACTATCACAAGCGGAAAATAGCGCCGCCTCATAGGCTGTGGGTTGCTCTGACACAGGCCGAGTGACCCGATAAATAGCCTCTGTGGACACACCAACCTGTTGAGCCATTGCCACATGTTGCGCCCATTCATAACGGCTGCGGCAATTCCATGCCACACGCAATATCACTCGTTCCCTTAGAGTTGAAGATAAGCGCCCAAAGGGCATTAAGCGTGAGGCAAACCATAACCAGGGCCAAAATAAACGCCGGTTTATATGCATCACAGGGAAAATATTGGGTAATTCCTTACGGCCAAACCAACGGGAAAACCGAGAAACCGTACGAAATAACAAGCCCCTGTGTTGAGGTGGCGGTACGGGAAGGCGCTCCCCTTCTGGAAATGCCCACCCTTGGGGAGGTTGTAATAAGTCATTCATTATTCTTCTCACTGCGTGCAGGATTTACCACAAAAACACACCTGAGGCGCTGTGGCCAAAACATATTCACCAATTTTATGACACTATAGTACAACATTAACCAGAGGCCTCACCCATGCACTATTACAAAAATAAAAAATGTTTAATCACAGGTGCCGCGAGCGGCATTGGTCATGCCACTGCCTTGGCCCTTGCAAAGGCCGGCGCCCAATTAGCCCTCACAGATATTAACGAGGTGGCCCTCAAAAATACGGCAAACCAGGTGCAAGCCCTCGGCGGCACCCTGTTAGGCGTATTCCCCTTGGATATTTCGCACTATGACAGTGTTAAACAAATGGCCGATACCCTACACCTCACCCATGGCAGCATGGATGTGCTAATGAACATTGCTGGGATCTCCACTTGGGGCACCATTGATAAACTACAGCACCATCACTGGCGGGAGCTTGTGGAAGTAAACTTAATGGGGCCCATCCACATTCTCGAATTATTCACCCCTGCTATGATGGCCGCAGGCAAAGGTGGCCATGTGGTGAATGTGTCCTCCGCCGCTGGGCTCTTTGGCCTGCCATGGCATGCCGCCTATAGCGCCACCAAATTTGGCCTACGGGGAATCAGTGAGGTACTGCGATTTGATTTGCGCGCGCATAAAATTCACGTGAGTTTAGTGTGTCCAGGGGCCGTGGATACTGGGTTAGTACAAACCATTAAGATAGTGGGAATTCATCAGCAACACCCCAAAGTACAAGCCCTGGTGCAACGTTTTCAACGTCATGCTGTCACTCCAGAAAAAGCTTCGCTTCGCATGCTAAAAGGGGTACGCAAAAAACGTTATTTGGTGTACACCTCTTGGGATATTGCCTTTGGCCACTGGTTCACCCGCAAGTGTGCCTGGCCCTATGAGTGGCTAATGCGGGGCCTTAGCCGCCTAATTCAGCGCACCGCCTTAGCTGTGGAAAAAGAAGAGCACAAAAATTGAGGTGAGATAAAGGGGATATGTTATCATCGCCTCCTGAATTAAGGAGGCTACATTGAGTAAATCATCCCCTCTCACTCGAACCGAATTTTTCCTTATTGCTGGTATTTTATTAATTGGTGCCAACTTACGGGTCCCTCTCACCTCTGTGGGGGCGTTAATTCCCCATATTCGCGAGGATTTAGGCATTAACAATACCCTAGCGGGCTCTGTAACCACGCTTCCCCTATTGGCCTTTGCCTTTCTTTCCCCCTTTGCACCTCAGTTGGCACGGCGCTTTGGTATTGAGCGCACCCTCGGCTTTGCCATGGCGGTGCTATTATTTGGCATAGCGTTACGCTCGAGTGCTGGTGTTAGCACCCTATTCATGGGCACCATGCTCATTGGGTTAGCTATCGCCATTGGCAACGTATTAATTCCCGCAGTGGTGAAGCTCAAATTTCCCTTGAAGGTGGGTTTAATTACGGGCATTTATGCGGTGGCCATGAACATTTTTGGAGCCCTAGGTTCAGGGGTTAGCGTGCCCATTGCTAACGTCGGTCTTGGATGGAAAGGCTCCTTAGCCATTTGGGGGCTTTTAACGGCCGTTACCTTGCTTCTGTGGTTTCCCCAAATGTCTGAATCCAAAGCGGCAACGGCCCCCTCTCAACAACAGGGAGGCAGCCTGTGGCGTTCACCCTTGGCGTGGCAGGTAACCCTCTTTATGGGGTGCCAATCTCTGATTTACTACACCTTGATCACTTGGCTGCCCGATATTTTTGGCGCCAAAGGGTACTCAGAAAGTACAGCGGGTTGGCTGGTTTTTCTGATGCAGGTGGCCCTGATACCCGTGACCTTTATTGTGCCCTTTGTGGCGGAAAGATTTAACAACCAAGTGGGTATGGCTGCCATTGTGGCAACGGGATTCATCATTGGTATATCAGGTTTATTATTACCCGCCAGTGGATTTGATGTGGTGGGTGTGATTTTACTTGGGGCAGCCGGTGGCGGCTCCTTCGGGCTTTCCATGATGTTCTTTACCCTGCGCACACAAACCCCAAGACAAGCTGCGGAGCTTTCAGGCATGGCCCAATCCGCAGGTTATTTATTTGCCGCTAGCGGCCCTGTGTTAGTGGGCGCTTTGCAAGATATTTCTGGCAACTGGGTGGTGCCCATTGGCATGTTACTTGCCGTGGCGCTAATAGTGTTGATAAACGGTGTGGCCGCGGGAAGAGAGCGTTGGGTGTAAAACCCAACGCCTTAAGGTTTAGTGCACTATTAATACCGGACAATGAGCTGCTTGCGATACCTTGTGGCTCACGCTACCAAGCAATAAGCCTTTCACGCCCTCGAGACCGCGGCTCCCAATAACAATCAAATCATAGCCGTGTTTGCTGGCATGGTTGAGCAGTTTATTAGCCGGTTCACCCTGCAAATACACCGTATCTAAGGTGACTTTTTCATCGAGCTTTTCCGCCAGTTCAGCCATGGCCTCATTGAGAATGCGTTTGCTGTTATTCGCATCCTGTTCTAGCACATTCTCCACGAACTCTCTCGATACATAAGGATAGGCCACCATATTGCTCAACTTACTGGCATGGGCCAAGGTAACCACTGTGCCTTCATCATGGGCCAATCCTTGTACCGCTTTTAATACGCGCTCGCGGGCTGCATCTTCATCAATGGCAACCAAAATACGTTTAAACATAGGCAGCTCCTTTTTGTTGAGTTCCCTTCCATCATAAAAGGATTTTTGCCGCCCTGTACACATCTAGCTCAAAAATTCTTACGATTCATAGCCATTAGGGTTGTTGGATTGCCAGCGCCAAGTATCTTGGCACATGGTGTTTAGATCCCGTGTGGCACGCCATCCTAAACGCTCTAGGGCATAGCTTGGATCCGCATAGCACTGGGCCACATCACCAGGGCGGCGTTCCACCAAGCGATAAGGCACAGGCCTGCCGGAGGCCTTCTCAAAGGCTTTCACCATATCAAGCACTGAGTAGCCGGTACCTGTGCCAAGATTCACCGTAAGCAACTCAGGCTCCTGCAGAGCTTCCAAAGCCTTTAAGTGGCCCAAGGCTAAATCCACCACATGGATATAATCCCGCACGCCGGTGCCATCATGGGTGGGATAATCATCACCGAACACATTCAAATGCTCACGCTTACCCACAGCCACTTGGGCAATATAAGGCATCAAGTTATTGGGAATATCCCGTGGGTCCTCGCCAATGCGGCCACTTTCATGAGCACCCACGGGGTTAAAATAACGCAACAAAGCAATGCGCCACTGGTTATCTGCGCGATAAAGATCCTGCAACATATCCTCTATCATTAATTTGCTGCGGCCATAAGGATTGGTGGCAGAAAGGGGGAAATCTTCCCGAATAGGAACTTGCGCTGGATCCCCATAAACAGTGCCAGAGGCGCTAAACACCAAGCAACGGCAATGGGCCTCCTCCATGGCTTCTAATAAACGCAACGTGCCCACCACGTTGTTATCGTAATAACGCAAAGGCTCAGCCACGGATTCTCCCACAGCTTTAAGCCCGGCAAAATGTATCACCGCTTCAATGGGGCCAGCTTGAAAAGCACGACGCAAATCCGCAGCAGAACGAATATCGCCCTCAATAAAAGTCAGTGATTTTCCGGTGATATCTTTAACCCGCGCTAGCGCCTCAGGTGAGGCATTGCTGAGATTATCGAGCACCACCACCTCATAACCTGCGTTCAGCAACTCCACGCAAGTGTGCGATCCAATATAACCGGCACCACCTGTAACTAAACATGTTTTCATCGTAGCCATCCTCTCACCACCTGAATGCGTGTAACGCTGAATGCCATTATCCACGGTTTTAAATAAGGGGAAAAAATAAGGCCTTAACGTCACTTTTTAGGTTAGTAAGGCGCATTATACAAGGGGACGTTAGGTAAGTGGCCCACATTTTTAGGCATAAAAAAACCCTTGATTGCTCAAGGGTTTATCTAAGTAAGTGGCGGTGAGGGAGGGATTCGAACCCT
>CALEAR010000124.1 GCA_937943665.1 uncultured Alcanivoracaceae bacterium | reverse complement strand
ACCACTCCCACGGAAATAGCCACCACCATATCCACCAAGACGGTGAGGGATAAACACACTAAAAGCACCACCACATCTTGTTTTGGGGCCTTTTTAAGCAGTTCTATGACTTTGCGGGCCTCACTCATATTCCAAGCCACAATTAATAGCAGGGCTGCCATGGTGGCCATGGGTAAATAGCTCAACCAACGAGCCAGAATTAACACGGATAATAGCAATACAATGGAGTGAATTACCGCGGATAGGGGGCTTTGGGCACCGGCACGGTAGTTGGCGGCGGAGCGGGCTAGCGCTGCTGTGGCGGCAAAACCGCCGAAGAAAGGGGCCACCACATTACCCAAACCTTGGCCTAAGAGCTCGCCGTTGGCGGAATGGCGGTGCCCGCTCATGCCGTCTAAAATCACGGCGCAGAGTAAAGACTCAATGGCGCCAAGCATGGCGATACTGAAGGCCACGGGCACCAGGGCTCGTAAAATATCAAAGGACCATAAGGCTTCACCCGTGGGGGTTTCCCACAGCCAAGGCAGCTTAAAGCTAGGCAGGAAAGGCGGAATACCTTGCCCTTCAGTGCCATCGGGGAAGAGGAAGGTGAAGCGGCTGCCAATGGTATCCACTTCCCAACCGAAGGAAGCTAAGAGCAGTGATACCACTACGCCCACAATCACCGCTGGCAAATGGCCCGGAATGGCGGTGCGTAAGCGTGGCCACAAGATCAATACTGCTAAAGTAGCCAAACCCACCACCAGTGTGGGCCAGTGCAGTTGCGGGAAATGAGCAATGAGAATTTGTGCCTTGGCCAAGAAGCTTGGGGGTAAATCCCCAGTGGGTAGGCCAAAAAAATCTTTGATTTGTAAGGTGGCAATTACAATGGCTATCCCCGCGGTAAACCCTAAGGTAACGGGGGCTGGGATATATTCAATAAATCGTCCTAGCCGTGCTAAGGCCATGGCAATTAAAATTAACCCCGCCATAAAGGTGGCCACCAATAAGCCACCAAGGCCGTATTGATACACCACGGGCTGCAGGATCACCACAAAGGCAGCGGTGGGGCCAGAAATGGAAAAGCGGGAACCGCCCGTAAGGGCGATAATCATACCGGCGATGATTCCCGTATAAAGCCCGTATTGGGGTGGGGCATCCACCGCCACTGCTAAGGCCATGGAGAGGGGAATCGCAATAATCCCCACCGAAATACCAGCAAAAAGATCTTTGCTGAAAAGTTTTTTAGAGTAGTTATTATTAAGAACCGTTTCTTTTAAAGCAGAAGCGAAGCTTAATGAGGTAAGGTGCGCCCGTTCGGACATTGAAACTCCCGTTCCTAGTGATTATAAAAACCGGTAATAAAAAGGCGAGATGACACGGCCTTGGGCCGTAACCCGTTCAATCATAGCGCTTTATCAGAAAGAAGTGAAAGTATTGAGAGAGATGAAGTTATTATTGGTTTTCTCGCCAATGCCTTACGCCAAAATACCTATTAAGCTGAAGTAATGAGGGTTTTCATCCCACTTTCTTAGGGTTCTCGGGTATAATCAGCCGCGTTAGATCCATGGCAGCTTGGTTTGTCGAGTTCATGCCTGAGCCTTGGTGAAGTGTTGTGAAAACCAGAGTTTTCTCGGAGAGCGTAATTGAATGACAGGCAAAAGTAGTAAAACCATCGCAATGGATTATGTGGTGCAGGTGCTGAAAAGCGCTGCGCGCTCTGGTGTTTCGATTCCTGAACTATTAGTGCAAGTGGGCATTGAGCGGGAACGCTTAGAGGACCCTAAAGCCCGAGTGGATAGATCCACTTTTTTGCGTTTGTTGCTGACTGTGATGGAGCAAACGGGGGATGAGTTTTTAGGCTTTGGGCAAGGGCGCCGCTCCAAGCCTGGTACCTTTAGTATGATGGCCCATGCGGTGATCAATTGTGCCAATTTGGAAGAAGCCGTGCGCCGTGGCATGGATTTTTATGATCTGTTTGATTTAGGGGTGGATACCCATTTAGTGAAAGAGGAAGAGCTCGCGTACCTCATTGTGGAAATGCCTCAACGCTTGGATTTCCGCGATATCATCATTGAAGCCGTATTTTTGCTTTCGGTACGTTTTATGGGATGGTTGGTGGGGCGCCCCATCCCCTTGCACTGTGTGGAGTTTGATTTTGCCGCAGGGGGAGAAAACTCAGAAAAGGTATTTAAGTGTCCTGTGAAGCATGAGCAGCCGGTGAATCGGGTGATCTTCAACAGTGATGTGCTCACCTTGCCCTTGGTGCAAAACGAGTTATCCTTATCACATTTTTTACGCAACTCCCTTGGGCAGTTGCTCACCGGTGAGGTGTACCAAAGTGGGTTGCCGGCGCAAATTCGCACCCTTATTACCAATGAATATCATCAACGGGTGCCAGATTTCGCGGAAATTTGCGCGAGGCTGAACATGAGCCCACAAACCCTGCGCCGCCGTTTAAAGGAAGCCAACACCAGCTATCAGGCCATTAAGGATGATATTCGTAAAGAGGCCTCGGTGTACTACTTATCCAAACCCGATTTATCCATTGAGGAAATCGCTTTACTCATGGGGTTTAGTGAAGCCAGCTCTTTCCATAGAGCCTTCAAGAAATGGACCAACAAAACCCCTGCTGAATACCGGAGAGATCATCTTGAACAGAAGTGAAAATACGGCACGTTTGCTCATTATTTGCCCAGATAAACCGGGCATCATTAGTATGGTGAGCACCTTTTTGTACCGTTATGGTGCCAATATTACGGATTTTGACCAACATGCCACGGACCCCCAAGGCGGTACCTTCTTTATGCGTTTGGAGTTTCAAACGGAAGGGCTGACTTGCTCCATTGAACAGTTGCGTGAGCATTTTTTGGCAGAGGTGGCTGGCCCTTACAATATGGAGTGGCGCCTCACCTTAGCCTCTGAGAAAAAGCGCATGGCCATTATGGTGTCCAAGCATGATCATGCCTTAATGGAGCTTTTATGGCGCACCATGCGTGGGGATCTTGCCGCCACCATTCCCATGGTCATTAGTAACCACGATGATTTGCGCCCAGAAGTGGAGCGCTTTGGTATTCCTTGGCACCACATTCCCGTCACCCCGGAGACTAAAGAAGAGGCGGAGGCCAAGGCTCTAGAGCTGCTCGATGGT
>CALEAR010000123.1 GCA_937943665.1 uncultured Alcanivoracaceae bacterium | reverse complement strand
CTGCCAATAAGGCGTCTTGGGCACTAAGCAGTTGCCATAACCAAAAGCCCCCTAGGGCAAGCACAATCCACAACAACACCCACAGCACCTTGGCAAAACGGGATGAACCACGCGAGGGCTTCCTCTTACGTGGGCTTGGCTTGGGTGTTTGGGGCTGAGTTTTTGGTTGCTCAGTGGTGTTTTCTTCAGAGGTTGTTATTGGTGTTGTTTCAGACATGCCACCATATCCTTATCGTGAGGGCTTGCAGCTACCACACAATCAAAGCCCATACTTTGGATGGCCTGTGCGATGCGTTCACTGCCCGCAATAATTAGAGAGCCATGTAATTCGGCTCCGCCACAACTATGTATACAATGCCAACTTTCCACGCTAGTTACCATCACCGCATCTGGCGCTGGCGACGGCCATTTCAGCGCGGGATGACAACGCCGACGGTACAGGGGAATACGTTCCACCGTGGCACCCCGTGCCCGCAAGGTATCGGTGAACAGCTCGCGGCCTGTTTCACCACGCAAAATCAATACCCGCTGTTCACGCATATCCTGTAGCGCGGGCATGGCCAAAGCGGCTTCAGAATTGAAACCACTTTCTGGCCATTGGGGCACAAAGCCGGCGGCTTTAAGGGCCGCGGCAGTGGCATCACCCACCGCGAGCCAATTCACACCCACTGGCCACTGCGGCCAGTAATCCTCCAGTATGGGCAGTGCAAAGCGCACGGCATTGGTGCTCACAAAAAACACATACTGGTATAAATCAATATCAATAAGCTTTTGCTTATCTTCAGCACTGAGGGGCAAAGGCTCCAGTTGTAAGCTGCTTTGCACCGTTGCGGCAAAGCCCTGTGCCTCTAGCATGGCCACCAGTGCTGCTTGCTGCCCCTCAGGGCGCGTTACCCATACTCGCTTCATGCCCGTGCATAGATCTCCTGTAAAATTTCGCCAGCACCTTGGCTCAGTAAATCCTCTGCCACACGAATGCCTAACGCTTCGGCCTCCGCACGTGGTGCACGGGCCTCCGCGGTGAACACCTGAGTGCCATCTTCACTGGCCACTAAACCACGCAGCCATACCGTATCGCCTTCTAGCTCCGCATATCCGGCAATGGGCACTTGGCAGCCCCCTTCCAAACGGCGATTCATGGCGCGCTCTGCCACCACACGGTCCCAAGTATCCACGTGATTCAGCGGGGCTAGCAAGGCTTTCACACGCTCATCCCCTTCACGGCACTCAATGCCCACAGCACCCTGTCCCACAGCGGGCAAGCACTGCTCGGGCGCTAAGTTTGAACGAATACGCTCAGTGAGTGCTAAGCGGCGCAGCCCTGCAGCCGCCAATAAAATGGCATCAAAACGCCCTTCATCTAATCGCTGTAACCGAGTTTGCACGTTACCGCGCAAGCTAATCACTTCCAAATCAGGGCGCAGGGCCTTCATTTGCGATTGGCGACGCAAACTAGAGGTGCCTAAACGAGCGCCCTGGGGCAAATCATCCAAGGTCTCAAATTGATTAGATACAAACGCATCGCGAGGATCATCTCGCTCACAAATCACAGGTAACTCAAAACCTGGAGGCAATTCCATGGGCACATCTTTCATGGAATGCACGGCAATATCAGCGGTACCCGCCAACATGGCCTCTTCTAGTTCCTTAATAAACAGCCCTTTGCCCCCAATTTTTGCCAAGGGAGTATCTAAAATTTTATCGCCCTTGGTTTTAATGGGTAACAATTCCACCGTAAGATTCGGATGAACTGCCTCTAAACGTGCTTTCACATCATTGGCCTGCCATAAAGCAAGTGGGCTAGAACGGGTGGCAATGCGTAAAACTTCAGCAGACATAATGGCTCCATGGTTAAATTGCACGCAAAGGTGCTGTGAAATTCTGGCTACAGTGTAATGGAAAAATACACTTAATGGCTAAATCATAGGTACACTCTCCCTTTTTGATAAATTGGCCTAAGGTATAAACTGTTCTAGAATTGCGCCAATTTCATTTTGCCAACCTGAGGAATGGCTATGTCAGCAGTGAATATAGTGGTGGTAGGAGGCGGGGCTGGAGGCTTACCCCTTGTGACCCTACTAGGCCGCAAACTCGGCAAAAAAAATATTGCCAACGTAACATTAGTGGATAAGAGTCACTCCCACGTTTGGAAGCCCCGCTTCCATGAGGTAGCCACGGGAGCCATTGATGCTGATCTTGATGCGTTAGATTACCGTGCACACGCTCGCTTAAACCATTATCAATTTGTCCCTGGGGAACTCACTGGGGTCAACCCCACGCAAAAAACCATTACCCTTGCTCCCTTATTGGATAATGAGGGCAACGAGGTACTTCCAGAACGCAACCTGCCCTATGATTACCTTGTGGTGGCCATTGGCAGCCAATGTAATGATTTCAACACCCCTGGGGTGAAGGAAAACGCTTTCTTTTTAGATAGCCGCCAACAAGCGGAACGCTTTCGAGAGCGCTTCATTAATGCCTGCATGCAAGCGAACTACCAACACAAGCCTCTAAGCATTGCCATTGTGGGGGCTGGCGCCACAGGTGTGGAGCTCGCCGCTGAAATTCACCATGCGGTTTCCATGCTTAAGCTTTACGGCCACGAAAGCCTGGACCGCAAACACCTCACAGTACACCTTATTGAGGCAGCACCACGGATTTTGCCTGGGCTCACTGAACGGGTCTCCAAGGCAGCCCACCTGCGTTTAGAAAAGCTTGGGGTGAAAGTCCACATCAACACCATGGTGGAAAAGGCAGAACCTGGACGCTTCCTCGTGAAAGATGCCCCCGCCATTGAGGCGGATTTGCTCGTATGGGCAGCGGGAGTGAAAGCCCCTGCTGTACCGGGTGAAATTGAAGGGGTGGAACTCAACCGTGTGAACCAAATTGTGGTGGAACCCACATTGCAAGCTAAAGGCCAACCCCACCTATTCGTGATTGGTGATAGTGCCGCTTGTACCCTACCCGGCATGGAGCGCCCTATTCCACCTCGCGCCCAATCCTCCCAACAAATGGCACACCATTTGGCTAAACAGCTACGAGCACACATTACCAAGAGAGCTAATTTTCAGCCTTTCCAATACCGAGACCATGGCTCCTTGGTTTCCTTAAGCCAGTACAGCTCTGTGGGTATGCTTATGGGGAACCTCAAAGGGGGCAACTTCTTTGTGGAAGGTTGGTTAGCCCGCATGATGTACATCAGCCTATATCGCTTACACCAAGCCACCTTATATGGTTGGCCTCGCACCCTGATGTTGTTAGTTGCTGGCCGCTTCAACCGCCTTGTGCGCCCACGCCTTAAGTTGCACTAAGCAAAAATTCCCTGCCTAGCTGGGGTTTTACGCCATTTAACAAATGGCGCTAAGGCACAGCATGTGCCTTTTGCAGCCATTTTGTTCTTTTTTTCATCTATTTCTAGCGGAACTAATCATCTGCTTTGTGTCGGAACTTTTGATTGCGGCGCAAGGACCGCATGGTTTGATGAAAGGAGAAAACTGAATGAAGACCTCAACCAAAACATTGCTTATTGCACTTTCCGCTCTTGGTGCTTCCGCCGCCTATGCAGCGCCAGAAGGCCAGCAGGCTCCTCCTGCACCTGAGCAAGAAATGCAAATGCAACAACAGCAGGCCCCTAGCGCAGATGACATTAAAACAGAAGAGCTAGAAAAGTTTGCTGATGCCTACAAGAACGTGGAAAAGATCCGCACTAAATATGTGGAAAAAGCAGGTTCCACCGATGATCCTCAAGAAATGGCAGAAGTACAGATGTCCATGCAAGAGGAAATGATTGAAGCCGTGGAAGACAGTGGCTTAGACATTGGCACCTACAACAAGATTGCGCAGATCTTGCCGTATGATGAAGGCTTGCGCAGCAAAGTAGAAGATATGCTATAAGCCTAAGCACTCAGCGCCGCGCGTGGGCTTCGGCCCGCGCAGCGTTAGCGCGTCCAAGCCTCCGGTTGTATAAACTCTCCCATAACAGGAAAGCTCACCTCCACTAACAGCCCGCCTGATACGTGATTGCGAATACTTAAGTTGCCGTGGTGCATATCCACAATGCGCTTTACAATGGCTAACCCAAGGCCCGAACCGCTTTCCGTGCGCGCTTTCTCACCGCGCGTAAAGGGTTGCAGCAGCGCCTCTAATTTCTCCTCCTCCACCCCTTTACCGTAATCCCTCACTCGTAATATCACTGCTTGTGATGTTGTCTCTGTAGTAACTTCCACAGGTGGCTCGCCATACTTAAAGGCGTTAGTGATTAAATTAGTAATCAAGCGCTTAATCGTCAGGGGCTTCAACATGAGTTTAGGCACCTGCTGCAGCTGCAAAACCAAGGCTTGATCGGGGTAACGCTCCCCCACATCTTTCACTAGGCTATTTAAGTCCTCTAAGCTCGCCGGCTCATCGGTGCCATCGCGTATAAAGCCAATAAACTGTTCTAAAATGGCATCCATATCCTCAATATCTTGAATAATGCCACTGGCAAGCTCTTCATCACCAATAAATTCAGCGGTAAGGCGCATGCGGGTAAGCGGCGTACGTAAATCATGGGAAACCCCTGCTAATAGCAAGGTTCTATCGCGTTGTGCTTGGGCCAATTCTGCTGTCATACGGTTAAAGGCATGGTTCACCGCATTAAACTCGATGGTGCCATTGTTTTCATCCAAGGCCGGCACCATATCCCCCCGTGCCACCACCATGGCCACCTGCTCTAATCGCTTTAACGGGCGGTTAAGACCACGCGCAATTAACAGCCCTGCTAAAATCGCAAACAGGGGTACCGCCACCCCCCAACCCACCATGAGGTAGCGATCATAATCGCGGAAGAAGGTCATGGGCACGCTCATCCATTGCCCTTCAAAAGAAGGCGCAGAAATCCACAACACCGGCCGACGCATATCCTCAAAGCGCACCGTAATCGGCTCATCAACGATTTTTTCTAGCTCTTTGCGAAAGCTACGAACCACGGGGGATATATACCAAGGCACGCTGGCCTCCTCCGCATCCGGTGGCGTACCCAAACGAATGCCTGATAGTTCTCCGAGGCGTTCTGCGGCTTCTGGGTCTTGGGTATCTTCCTTAAAGGAAAGCTCCACTTGCAAAAGGGTAAGGTGGGAATATTCCCGAATGCCTGGCAAATACGTATTACGGGCAAAAAACCACACGGTAAGAATTTGGGTTAAAAACACCACAAACCCCACCAGCAATGCCGAGCGAGCAAAAGAGGATTTCGGAGCTAACCGTCGCAATGCAAAAGCCATGGGTAATTAATCCGGTACAAACACATAACCCACCCCCCATACGGTTTGCACGTAACGAGGCTTGGCTGGGACATCTTCTAACAAACGCCGGAGCGCTCCATGGCACTCCATTCACGCCCACGGGCGAGGCTCATGAGTTTATCTCGGGTTAAGGGCTCCCGCGGGTGCTGCACCAAGGCCTTCAGCACCGCAAACTCCCCGGTGGTAAGGCTTGTTTCCTCGCCATCTCGTTCTAAAATTCGGCGGGATAAATCCAATGTCCAAGGGCCAAAAGTAACCCGCTCATTTTCTTGGCTAGGCGCACCGGGGACCTCGCGCACTTGGCGGCGTAAAATGGCACGAATCCGCGCATCAAGCTCACGGGGGTTAAACGGTTTTGGCAAATAGTCATCCGCTCCCGCCTCAAGGCCTTCAATGCGTTCGTTATCATCGCCCTTAGCGGTGAGCATGATAATAGGCATTTCCACGCCCTCCTGGCGTAATCGGCGACAAATGGATAATCCATCTTCACCGGGCAACATTAAATCCAGCACCATGATGGAATAAAGCTCCCGCGAAAGAGCACGATCCATTTGCTCACCATCTGCCACCGCTTTCACTAAATATCCTTGCTCTTCTAAAAAACGCTGTAGCAAACCACGTAAACGGGCATCATCATCCACTATTAATACTTTATCTGGCTGTTTATCTGCCATGCTCTCAACTCCCACAAGGTAAGGAAGCCATTATTATCATCATTAAGGCTTATTACGCATTACAATGATTAATCTGTGAACAAGTAACTATGCAAACGCTAAGAAGCCGATACCATTACCACTAAATTTCAGAATCTGACATAAAGTGTGCCAGAAGTGTCAATTCTAATCAGGTTTTTATTTAACAAGTTATTGCTATGATTACGCCAAACACAATAACTACGGAACAGCGGCTTTTCCAAGGAGAGCTTCATGACCACAATCTTAGTGATTGATGATTCCCCCACGCAACTCGCCAACCTAGTGCGAATTTGCGAAGGTGCAGGCTACGAGACCATCACCGCCACAAACGGGCAACAAGGTATTGAGCTTGCACAAGCTAAGCAACCCAATTTAATCCTAATGGATGTGGTGATGCCAGAACTGAACGGTTTCCAAGCCACGCGCAAAATTACCCGTGACCCTAAAACGGAACATATTCCGGTGATTTTAGTGACCACCAAGGATCAAGAAACCGATAAAGTATGGGGCCAACGCCAGGGTGCTTTTGGGTATGTGGTTAAACCCCCTGTTGAAAAAGAATTACTCAGCCTGATTAAAAAAGCCTTAGCTTAATACCACTCCTATAGGAAATTTTGTTCCCATTCCTGTACCATCACTCCTTGAATTGGGTGGCTAACACGTGACCTCTCATAGAGGTGTTTCCACCCACCCTTAATGGGTAGCTCATTATCCTGGGCTACCTTTTTGTTATCTATAACATCGTGGATGTATATCCTCTGCGTTTAACGAGCCTTGCGAATATCCTCATGCACAGTATCGAACAACTGATTGCCAACGAACTCAATATTACCCCACAACAAGTTCAAGCCGCGGTACAGCTGCTTGATGATGGCGCCACAGTGCCCTTTATTGCCCGTTACCGTAAAGAAGCCACCAATGGGCTAGATGACACACAGCTGCGCCAGTTGGAAGAACGTTTACATTATTTGCGAGAGCTCGATGAGCGCCGCACCACTGTGCTGAAAAGCATTAGTGAGCAAGGCAAACTCACCGAGGAACTAGAGGCCGCCATTTTAGCGGCAGACACCAAAACCCGCTTAGAAGATTTATACCTACCCTACAAGCCCAAGCGCCGCACACGGGCGCAAATAGCCCGTGAAGCAGGCCTTGAGCCCTTAGCCTTTGGGTTGCTTGAGGACCCCACTCAAACGCCATTGGAGGTAGCAGCTAATTACCTCAATGAGGAGCATAAAATCACCACGGCGCAAGAGGCCTTAGACGGTGCCAAGCAAATTCTTATGGAGCACTTCAGTGAGCAAGCAGATTTGCTCACACGCCTGCGCACCTATTTGTGGGAACAGGGTGAAGTGGCCTCTCAGGTTATTGAAGGCAAAGAGGAAGAAGGTAAAAAATATCAGGATTACTTCACGCACCACGAAAAAATTGCAGCCATTCCTAGCCACCGCGCCTTAGCCCTGTTCCGTGGCCGTAACGAGGGCATACTGCAAGTGAACCTGCAACTGCCAGAACACCTAGAGCAACAAACCCCGCACCCTTGTGTGGCTAAAATTGCTCATTTTGTGGGTTGGCAGCACCAACAACGCGCCGCCGATGACTGGCTAGAGGAAGTGGTACAGTGGACCTGGAAAATTAAGCTTAGCCTGCACTTAGAAACTGAGTTATTAAACCGTGTGCGCGAAATTGCAGAAGAAAGCGCCATTGAGGTGTTTGCGCGCAACCTCAATAGCTTATTGCTAGCTCCACCGGCAGGTGCCCGCATTACCTTAGGCTTGGACCCAGGCTTACGCACCGGTGTTAAAGCCGCCATTGTGGATGCCACTGGCAAACTCTTAGAGGTGGCCACCATTTTCCCCCATGCACCCAAAAAGCAATGGGATCAATCCCTTGCTACCCTAGGCAGCCTATGTGCCAAGCATGGGGTTAACTTAGTGGCCATTGGTAATGGTACCGCTAGCCGCGAAACAGATCGCTTGGTGGGCGAACTCATCAAACAAATGCCCAAACTGAATCTCACCAAGGTGATTGTGAACGAAGCGGGGGCCTCTGTGTATTCCGCCTCTGAGCTCGCTGCCAAGGAATTCCCCGAGCTTGACGTATCCTACCGCGGTGCCGTATCCATTGCCCGCAGGCTGCAGGATCCGCTAGCTGAACTGGTGAAAATTGATCCCAAATCCATTGGTGTGGGCCAATATCAACATGATGTGAGCCAAACCAAACTTGCTCGCAGCCTTGATGCCGTGGTGGAGGATTGCGTAAACGCCGTGGGCGTAGATGTGAACATGGCCTCCGCCCCACTGCTAGCACGTATTTCTGGGCTCAACCAAACCACCGCCAATAATATTGTCACCTATCGCGAAGCTCACGGTGCCTTCCCTAACCGTGAGACGCTCAAAAATGTACCGCGCTTAGGCGCTAAAACTTTTGAGCAAGCGGCAGGGTTCCTACGCATTGCCAATGGCGAGCACCCCCTCGATGCTTCAAGCGTTCACCCTGAGGCCTATTCAGTGGTGGAAAAGATCGCCGCGGCCCATAACCGCCCTGTGGAAAGCCTCATTGGCGATGTGGAGTTCTTGCGTAGCGTTAATCCTGAGGATTTCATCGATGAACAATTTGGTTTACCCACGGTGACCGATATCCTAAAGGAGTTAGAAAAGCCCGGCCGTGACCCACGCCCCGAGTTTAAAGTGGCGGCACTACGCGAGGATGTGGAAACCATTAATGATCTCAAGCCCGGCATGCAGCTTGAAGGGACAGTGACTAATGTTACTAATTTCGGCGCCTTCGTGGATGTGGGCGTGGGCCAAGATGGTCTTGTACATATTTCAGCGCTTTCCGATAAATTTGTGGAAAACCCACAAGACGTGGTAAGCCCCGGCGATATTGTGAAAGTCAGTGTGGTGGAAGTGGATACAGAGCGTAAACGCATTGGCTTATCCATGCGTAAAGATGCCCAAGCCGCCCCACAAGCCCGGGATACCGCCAAACCGCGCGGCGGCAACAAGCCTCAGCGCCAACGCCATCAAACGTCTCGTAACACAGCACAGAAAGGCACTTTTGCAGCACTGTTCGAAAAAGCACAGCAAGAGCAGCAAGCTAAGCGTAAAAAACGTTTATAATGGAGGGCTAGCAAACGCTAGCTCTTCAGTTACTCAAAAGGATACTCCATGGGCGATGTATTAGCAGCGCGTTTACGTGCGTTAAACTCTTCCGAAAGCATTCAGAGCCTGGCGTTAATGCGCCGTGGCCTCGAAAAAGAAAGCCTGCGTATTACTCCGCAGGGTTACTTAGCACAAACTCCTCACCCTAAGGCCTTAGGCTCAGCCCTCACCCATCCGTACGTTACCACGGATTACTCTGAGGCCTTATTGGAGTTTATCACTCCGCCCACCACCTCTTTGAGTGAGCCCATTGCCCTGCTGGAAACCCTGCATCGTTACACCTACCAGCACATTGGCGATGAATTGCTGTGGGTAAATTCCATGCCCTGCATTATGACCGCTGATGAGGAAATTCCCATCGCGCAATACGGCTCCTCTAATTCAGGCAAAATGAAAACCATTTACCGCATGGGCCTAGGGGAACGCTACGGCCGCCGTATGCAAACCATTGCGGGTATTCATTACAACGTTTCCTATGATGAAAGCTTTTGGCAACATCACCAGGCAGCCGAAAAAGCCACTGGGGATTTACAAACCTTTATCTCCCAACGCTATTTTGATTTAACCCGCAACTTCCAACGTTATTCCTGGTTGATTAACTTCCTTTTTGGTGCCTCACCGGCTGTGTGCGCCTCCTTTTTAGATGGGCGTGATCATGAGCTTATTTCATTATCGCGAGGCACCCTATACCAACCTTATGCCACTTCTCTGCGCATGAGCGATATTGGTTACCAAAACAATGCCCAATCAGCACTTTCCATTAGTTACAACAACTTAGAAGAGTATGTGCGCGATCTCACTGCCGCCATTAACACACCTGAACCCATGTACGAGGCCATTGGTGTGAAACAAAATGGAGAGTATCGCCAACTCAATGCCAATATTTTGCAAATTGAAAACGAATACTATTCCTCTGTACGTCCCAAGCAGGTGGCCCGTTCAGGGGAACGCCCCACACAGGCCTTGGCCCGTCGTGGCGTGGAATATGTGGAAATTCGCACCATTGATCTTAACCCCTTTGACCCAGTGGGCATTAATGAGGAGCAAATGCGCTTTTTAGATGTGTTCGCTACTTTTTGCTTGCTCTCTGATTCCCCTCAGCTAAGCCGTGATGTACTCCGTGCAGCGAAACAAAATATTCGTCAGGTGGTGTACCAGGGCCGAGATACGAGCGTAGAACTGTGCAACTTTGGCACCCCCACCACCCTAAAAGCATGGGCTAACGAGCTGCTAGATAGCATGACACCCATTGCTGAGCTCTTTGACCAAGCTCACCAAAGCAAGGAATACACACAGGCCCTTGCTGCCCAGCAAGAAAAAGTGGCCAATCCAGAGCTCACCGCTTCGGCCCGCATTCTAGATACATTGGAAAAAGAGCGGCAAAGCTTCTTTGAATTTGCCATGGAGCGCGCCCGCGAACATCAGGCCTATTTTCTTGCTGAGCCCACGCCACCCCAAAAGGAGCAGGAGTTGAAGGCGCTAGCGGAGAAATCCTTAGCGGAGCAAGCCCAAATAGAAGCGAGCGATGACATAAGCTTTGAAACGTTCTTAGCTAACTACTATCGTGATTAAGAATGCCCTAAGCTATTCTTGATTCGTATCCCACTGAAAGGATAATTGCGATGACTGCCATTTCACCTCGGTATCTTGGTTTTGCTGGCTTTCTCATGTGTGTTTTTGCCATGGCCTCCGCCCTGTACTTACAGTACGTAGGGGGCTTAGACCCTTGCCCTCTGTGTACTTTCCAGCGGGTGGGATACATTGGTGCCGGCGCAGTATTCTTGCTTGGTGCCTTACATAACCCAGGGGTGGTGGGCAGGCGTATTTACGCTGCACTTACCGCCCTGTGCGCCCTATATGGTGCTGGGGTGGCGGGGCGTCATATTTGGCTGCAAAACCTTCCCGAGGATCAGGTGCCAGAATGTGGCCCGGGGCTAGATTACATGTTGGATGTTTTCCCCATGAAGGATGTGCTTGCTATGGTATTTAGCGGCTCCGGCGAGTGCGCCGAAATTGATTGGACCTTCCTCGGCATCACCTTGCCGGAATTAGCCCTCATTGGTTTTATCGCCTTACTAGCTACTGCGCTGGCATGGGCATTTTGGCCAACAGCTCGTTCTTCATGATTAACGGGTTAATTATTATTTTAAGCTGCCAACTGGCAGGCGAGCTCATTGCCCGAGGGTTAGGACTGCCCATCCCTGGTACCATTGTGGGCATGTTGTTATTGCTGTTGGGGTTGGTGTTTTTTCAAACCTGCCGTACCCAGGTGCAGCCTGCCGTAAAGGTGCTCATTCAATACCTCACCTTACTTTTTTTCCCCATTGGTGCTGGACTCATTTTAGAGTGGCACACCTTCGCCCAACATGGCATGGCCATTATTG
>CALEAR010000122.1 GCA_937943665.1 uncultured Alcanivoracaceae bacterium | reverse complement strand
CCAACAGCAGCTCCGCTCCCGCCTGCACCCCTTCTTCAATGAGGGATTCCACACGCTCACGGGCCTGAGGAGAAATCAGCGGCCCCACATCGGTGTTAGGCTCGTGGCCCGCATTCACGGAAAGGGTTTTGGCTTTTTCCACAATCTCGGGAAGCCATTCTTGGGCTTGGCCCACCAAAATCACCACCGAAAGCGCCATGCAACGTTGGCCCGCTGCACCAAAGGCTGCGCCCACAATGCTGTTAATGGTTTGCTGTTTGTTAGCATCGGGCATCACCACAGCATGGTTCTTAGCGCCCATCATACACTGGGCACGTTTGCCCGCTTGGCTCGCGCGGCGGTACACATGGGTGCCCACTCGGGTGGAGCCCACGAAGGAAATGGCCTTAATATCCTTATGATCACACAAGGCATTCACCACCTGTTCGCCCCCATGCACCACGTTTAACACGCCTTTAGGCACGCCTGCTTCCAAGGCTAGCTCTGCTAAGCGCATGGTTACCATGGGGTCTTGTTCTGAGGGCTTCAGCACAAATGTATTGCCCGTGGCAATGGCCATGGGGTACATCCATAGGGGAATCATGGCGGGGAAGTTAAAGGGGGTAATGCCCGCACACACCCCTAAGGGTTGTAGCACTGTGTAAGTATCCACCTCGGTGGCCACATTATTCACCAGCTCCCCCATTTGTAAGTTACCAATGGCGCTGGCGTGCTCCACCACTTCCAAGCCGCGAAATACATCACCGGCGGCATCGGGCAGCGTTTTACCTTGTTCTGCTGTGAGTGTGGCGGCTAATTCATCCATGTGCTCACGAATTAAATGCTGATAACGCAAAAAAATACGCTCACGGGTGCTAATGGGGGTTTTGCGCCACTGGCGAAAGGCCGCCTGCGCACTGGCCACGGCTCGGTTCACTTCATCCTCGGTGGCCATGGGCACATGGGCCAGAACCTCTTGGGTAGCAGGGTTTAATACGGGAAGCCAATCGTTAGTGGCGGAATCCACAAACTCGCCATCGATGAGTAATTTAACCTTGGGGGCTTGGGATGCATCCATGGGCCTTCTCCTTCGTTGTGATTATTGTTGTTGCACTTTTCATACTAACAATGCATTTTTGCTATGGATAGTTCAAAAATTTGCAGAATAGCTGTGCTTTTTTGCACATAAGGAATAACAGTGGAATGGGATCATCTGCGCTATTTTTTGGAATTGGCCCGTGCGGAGCGATTGGTCATTGCCGCACGACGCTTGGGGGTGGATCACACCACGGTGGCGCGGCGTGTGAATGCCTTAGAAAAACAAGTGGGCCAGCCCCTCTTCCTCCGTAAGCCTCAAGGGTATGTGCTTACGGAAGCGGGAAAACACTTGCTCCCCGCCGCTGAGGCCATGGAAAATGCTTACACCAAGGTGCATGCGTTGCAACCGAGTGCCACAGAGCAGTTTTCTGGCCAGGTGCGCGTGGGCGCCACAGAGGCCTTTGGGGTGCTAATGCTTTCACAGCAGCTCACGGCATTAAGCCAACAGCATCCCCATTTGCAAATTGATTTGTTAGCCCTACCAAGGGCTTTGCAATTGTCACGCAATGAAGCGGATATTGTTATTACCTTAGAAAGGCCAGAAAAAGGCCCGTTTCTTATGACGCGCTTATTAGATTACTCCCTCAGGCTGTACGCTTCCCCAGATTATTTGGCACAGCATGCACCCATTCGCCACAAAGAGGACTTAAAGCATCATCGCTTTGTAACCTATGTGGAGGATTTACTCTTCACCCGTGAGCTGAATTTTTTAGCGGATTTAGTGCCCCGCCACCAAGGGCATTGGCGTAGCACCAGTGTGCTCGCTCAACAAGAGGCCGTGGCCCATGGCGCCGGCATTGCCATTTTGCCAAGCTTTGCCGCACACAAGGACCCGCGCCTAGTGCCGCTGCTGCCTGATGAAGTGAAGTTCACGCGCACGTTTTGGATGTTAATGCCTGTGGAACTCAGCGGCTTGGCACGCATGCGGGCCACCTGGGACTTTTTAAAAGCGCGTAATGCGCCACCTCCACAGCAGCATCAACCTAAAGGAAGCGCTTAGCAGATAAGTAGGTGCGCTGCCAATAAGGGTTTTTCATGGAATCTAACCGCACCGTGCCACCGGAGGAGGGAGCGTGCACAAAACGCCCCTCCCCCACATAAATGCCCGCGTGGCTAACACGGCGGCCGCCATTGGTGGCAAAAAACACCACATCACCGCTTTGGAGCTGGGAACGGCTCACTTTTTTACCCTTGTGCTGCCACATTTGCCCTGTGGTGCGCGGCAAATCCACCTGCGCCGAATGTTGAAATACATAGCGGATCAGGCCACTACAATCAAAGCCGGTTTCTGGAGTGTTGCCGCCCCAACGATAAGGCGTACCCACCAATCCAATGGCATGCATTAGCACATCCGCAGGCCGTGGGGCTTGGCTTTGCTGGGGAGCTTTCTGCTGAAAAAACGGAACAGAAGCGGCTGGCTCCGAGGGTTCGGAAGCCGGAGGAGACGTTTGACGCATGGCGCACCCAGAAAGCCATAACAGCAAACAGGCACCAAGCCACACCTTAATGATATTAGCCGTATACATATCCACGCGTGAGTACCGCCACTAGCACACTGCTTAAAGCCACCAATAACAACACCCCTTGCTGGCGCCGCGCCGTTTGCCATGGCGTTGGCCAACGCTTCTTATGGCTTGGGGTGGCTTCAAGCAACATCAACCAACCATTGGCAAACAACAATAGCAGAATCCCTGCCATGACGGGTAAAAATTGTGCAATAAGTGCCAGCACCATGGCCACGCTCAGGGCTTTTTGCGTGCCATCTTGCACCTGGTTGTGCTTGGCTGCCGAAAAATACGTTACCCCCATGGAGATCACATACAGGCCAGCAGCGCCGTTAAAAAAGCGTGCCAACAGCAAACGTTCATCCCCTGCAGGCACCCAAATACCCATGCTGGCTAGCACTAACACCAACACAAGTACCAAATGTGCCACCACCCAAAACCGCAACTGTTTGGGCAAGCCCGTGCCCTGTTCTAAACGCATACCTTCTTCTACCCCTTATAAATATGGCTCAAGCACATAGGCTAGCCCATTGCGCAGCCGTTTTAAGACACTTTTTTCTCTCACAGTTTGCTCGTTCAAACGCACCGCATCCTGCAGCCGATAATTAATTTGCGCATTCAATTGTTGCGCTAAACGCTTATCGTATGCTTCCACATCAAACTCGAAGTTTAAACGCAAACTGCGCGCATCCCAATTCCCCGAGCCAAACATCACCCATTTGCCATCCACTGTCATGATTTTAGAATGATCAAAGGGCGGCGCCACAAAATATACTTCGCAACCATCTTGCACTAACCACGGCAATAAATGCATGGAGGCCCAATGCACTAAGCGCATATTGTTCTTCTGCGGCAAAATAATTTGCACTCGCACCCCGCGCAGAGCTGCCAGCTCAATAGCGGTGAGCAAGGTTTGATCCGGCACAAAATAAGGCGTCATAATGCGGATTTCATCCTGTGCCCCGCTGATAGCGGCCATTAATACCATGCGGCGCTTACCTAGATCCGCATCGGGCCCCGCACTAATACCACGGGCTAAACTTTCCCCCATATGAGCCGGGCCAGCGTAGGCGGCATTCAGCCCCTCGCCACGGGTAAAATACCAATCCGAAGTGAAGCTATTAAGCAAATGTGCCACCACAGGACCTTCTAGCTTCATATGCATATCTAGGCTATGCGGGGGAGAGGTAATATAACCCTCACGAATATTCATGCCCCCTGTGAAGCCCACCTTACGATCCACCACCATGATTTTGCGGTGGTTACGTAGGTTCATATAGGGCATTCGCCATGGCGCTAAGGAATACAAAAAACGCTCTGTGGTGATACCACGACGACGCATGCGATGCACCACTGGGGGGAGCGAATACAAGGAGCCCATGCCATCCACTAATACTCGCACCTTCACCCCACGCTTTGCCGCCCTGGCTAGGGCCTCCACCATGGGGCGGCCTGCCCTATCGTTACCAAAAATATAGGTGGTCATGAACACGGATTCTTCCGCATTATCAATGGCCTTTAGCATACTGGCGTAGGCCCGCGGAGCATCCATGGGGGTAATGCGGTTACCGCCTAACAAAGGATGCCCCGTTAAACGCTCCGTGAGCTCAGCTAAGGTGTGCAAGTGTTCACTTTCGGGCTTGGTGACTAGGTGGCGCTTCACCTGATACCACTCTTCCTCGCCCACTAGCTGTTGGGCGCGCCGTTGAATACGGTTAACCCCCATCATTAAATACAAAATAGAACCCACAAAGGGCACTAACCAAATTAGCCCCACCCAAGCGGCAGCGGCTCTAGGATCACGCTTATTCAGCACCGCATGAGACATCATGGCAACGGCCAGCACAAACCCCGCCACCGCCACCCAACCGGGCCAATACACTTCCCAGTGCTCGGTGAACAACAGCCAAAC
Organism: uncultured Alcanivoracaceae bacterium; assembly: GCA_937943665.1. Classification (GTDB taxonomy): domain Bacteria; phylum Pseudomonadota; class Gammaproteobacteria; order Pseudomonadales; family Alcanivoracaceae; genus CALEAR01. Next base: position 1,896 of record CALEAR010000122.1, on the reverse strand, counting down.
TTGTTCGAGCCACTTTATTACCTCTTCTTCTTGCGGCACCCTTGACTCCTATCCAATGGTTTTCTCTTGGGGTTACCTTAACACCCCTATGGGAGTTTCTCAGCGCCCGTCCATGCCCTTGCCACTTATGAGGCAAAAAACGGGTGACAAGCGTTGGAAAACCCATTACAAATAGCACTGTCATCCTCGGTGTTAACCACATGGAGGACAGGCGCCATTTCCTTCGAAATGGTTAACTTACTATCTAAATTGATGAGCAAGACAGCAACATGAAACGCCGCCAGTTTGATGATTATGACCCAGCGGACTGGGAAGAAGACAATCAGCGACGCCAGAAAAAACGTCGGGACGATAAACGTCGCCGCCGTGAAAATACCAGTGAGTATAGCCGCTATCAAGCGCCCTCCCCATACCACGAGGAGGATGAATACTAGCACTCCCCCCGCGCGGCGCTAAAGCGCCGCCCCTTGGCTGCCCTTCCCCTAGGTTTCAGGTATCATGGCCCCGTTGTTTAGAAAAGGAAATGCGCCATGGATAACAATGAATGTGATATTTTCCGCAGTGCCATGGGCGATGTTAAGCCTCTCACCCCCGATGATCGGGTTCGCTTACAGCAACGTTCGCAGCCTTCTCTTGCGCAATTAGAACGCCGTCGCGCCGCCCAAGGCAGCAGCCCATTAGATCAAAACCCACTCACCATTCCCGATGAACTGGATGGCGAGTTAGCCCAGCTTGGCCCCCATGATATTTTTGGATGGAAAGAAAATGGTATCCAAGAGGGGGTTTACCGTCGTTTGCGCTTGGGCCGCTACACCATTCAGGCACGCTTGGATTTACACCGCAAAACCTTGAAAGAAGCCCGCAAATTGCTAGATAGCTTTTTGCAAGAAGCGCATGAAGCCAACCTCAGAACCGTTCAAGTGACCCATGGCAAAGGCTACCACAGCCCCACACCTGCCCGCTTAAAGCGCTATGTACTGCATTGGCTGCAAGAACATCCCTTAGCCATGGCGTACCATAGCTGCCAACCAGAACATGGCGGTGCGGGCAGCGTTTATGTGTTGGTGAAGAAATCCCCGCAGGCCAAACAACAAAACAAGGAAAAGTTCGGCGGCTATTCCGGGTTTTAAGGGCAAAGCAAAGGCACAAAAAAGCGGGGAAGCCCCGCTATTTTTGCTTATTTAAAATCGCTATCTTGCGTTTCAGATACCAACCACATGGCAACCGCACTGATCACCCCCGCCACAGATAAGTACCATCCCACGGCACTTAAACTATAGGTGGTGGCTAGCCACATGGCCAAATAAGGCGCCAAGGAGGCTCCCAAGATACCGGCAAAATTAAAGGTTAAGGAAGCGCCCGTGTAGCGAGTCTCCGCAGGGAACAGTTCTGCAAGCACTGTGCCCAAGGGCCCATAGGTGTACCCCATTAAAGCAAAGCCCACACCTAAGAACAGCAACATGGAGCCCCCACTTTGGGTGAAAAGGGGCTCTAGGAACAAGCCAAACACAGTAATCACCAAAGAAATACTGATCATGGTGAATCGACGACCGTGCTTATCTGCAAATAAGGCACTGATGGGAATAAACAAGGCAAACGTAATCACCCCCAATAACTGCATGGTGAGAAACTGTTCACGGCTGTAGCCCAATTGGCTCGTACCCCAAGTAAGACTAAACACAGAAGTTAAATAGAAGAGCACAAAAGTGGCCAAAGCCACTAAAGTACCGAGCACCAGCATGCGGGGATGCTTTTTACACACCGCCACCATGGGCATGCGTTCTTGCTGCTGTTTTTCTAATGTGGCCTGAAACACGGGGGTTTCTTCAATTTTTAAACGTACATATAAGCCGATGAGCACCAGCACAGCACTGGCAATGAAGGGAATACGCCAAC
>CALEAR010000121.1 GCA_937943665.1 uncultured Alcanivoracaceae bacterium | reverse complement strand
GAAATAGCCTTTGCCGTTGTCAACAAGATAAACAAGCAAACAATTTCCGTAGAAGCCAAGGCCAATACCGCCTCACGGTGCTCTAGGGGGGCGCGAAAGGCGTGGGGTGTCATTTGTAATAACGCATGAATTAACTCAGGCTCTGAAAGGTGGAAAGCCTCTGTTACCACTTGTTCTGATTCAAGGGTAAAAAAGGCAGTGGTGAGCTGTTGCGCACGCGGCGGTCGAATGTTTGGGTACAGTAGTGCCTTTAATTCCTGTAAGTGAGCCGCTGTTGGATCCACCATAATTAAATAGCCACCGGGTTTTAGCACCCGATGAAATTCCTCATACACTGGAAAGCCAAAGCAACATAACACCACATCCACGCTATGGCGTTGTAGAGGTAAACGGGCATTGGTGCCCACCACCCAAGTGGTATGTTTGCTTTGTTGTGCGGCCGCTCGTACCGCCCATTTAGAGATATCCACTCCCACTAAGGACAATTTATGGGGATGCCGTTGAGCGAGTGCTCGTAAATAATACCCTTCTCCACAGCCGGCATCTAAACAGTTAAGGGTTTCAAAGGAGCGGAAGATGTTATCTAAAGCCGCCACAATGGGGGCATAAAAGTTACCTTGGTGGAAGCGTTGCCGTGCTGCCACCATGGCCTTGCTATCCCCTGGCTCTTTGGCCCGTTTAAACTGCACGGGCAATAAGTTCACATGTCCCTGGCGGGCAATATCAAAACTATGACCTTTTTGGCATTGCCATTGGCGCTGCAAACGTTGCAACGGTGTGTGATCTATAGGGCAAGCCAACTGGGTAAAGGGGCTGCAATACATAATGTTTCAACACTGATGAAAGGGATAATTGGCAAGTATAGGGGCTTCCTTGCTATTGTGCAGGTAATGGTGGCAAACAGGGGAAAAGAGGATGATTTACACAAAATTACTCGTGAAACTTATTTTGATAGTTTTTGGCTTTATGATGATGCTTTCCGCCAAGGCGTTAGAAGTCGGCGAGATGGCCCCGGATTTTTCCTTGCCCGGCACGGATGGGCGCACTTATCAGCTATCTGATTATCGTGGCAAGCAGGCGGTGGTGGTGGCTTGGTTTCCTAAGGCCTATACCTATGGGTGTACCATTGAATGTAAATCGCTAGCGGAGAACGGCCACAAGATTCGTGAGTTTGATGTGGCTTACTTTATGGCCAGTGTGGATCCTTTACGCAAAAACCAAGGGTTTGCTAAGGAAACCGGCGCGGATTTCCCTCTGCTCAGTGATGAAGATAAATCCGTGGCGAAGGCTTATGGTGTGTTACACACCTTGGGCCATGCCAAACGCCATACCTTTTATATTGGTAAGGATGGGCGCATTTTGGCCATTGATAAAAACATTACACCAGAAACCTCAGCGGAAGACATGGTGATGAATTTAGAAAAACTCGGCATAGATAAACGAGAGTAGTGCATGGGTGGCTGGTTTTGGTTGGGGGCTCTGTGGGGGCGGTTGGGGGACTCTTGGGCCGTGGGTGAGGTGGTGAGGCAGGTGGCCGCCACCGCCTATACCTTACGTGAATCGGAAACGAAAAAAGGTAATATTGGCCTTGCCGCTTGGGGGGATCAGCTCACCCCAGGCATGAAGGCCATTGCTGTATCTCGGGATTTGATTGAGCAGGGGCTCACCCATGGCACCCGTGTCACCATTGATGGCCTAGAAGGGGAATACGTGGTGCGTGATAAAATGCATCGCCGTTGGAAAAATAAAATCGATATTTTTATGGGCCATGATGTGCAAAGAGTTTTAGAATCGGGCCGGCGCACCATGGTTATTCGCTATCAGCATCCTTCTTCACCCTAATGGAAAACTATCATTTTTGTTGTTTAGAAACCCGGCCAGAGCAACCTTGGGCGCAATTGTTTTTTGCCCATGGCGCTGGGGGGCTGTGGGATCACCCATGGATGGAGGAAATGGCCCATTTGTTGGCTCAGCATGGAGTGTGGGTGCGCCGCATTGAGTTTCCGTACGCTCAGTGGCGCCGCCGCATGGAGCGACCGCGCCCTCCACAACCGGTGGCGCAGCTGCAAGCGTACTTTGACACAGTGGTGCAACACCATGTTGTTCCTCAACTGCCATGTTTTGTGGGCGGCAAATCCCTTGGTGGCCGTGTGGCCACCTTATTGGGGAGCTCGCAGGTGCTCGCTTGTATGCCTTTGGGGGTGGTGGTGCTGGGGTATCCCTTTCACCCACACAATAAGCCACAGACCTTGCGGCTTGCACCTTTACAACAGGTAAAAATCCCCGTGTTGGTTGTGCAAGGCACGCGCGATGCTTTTGGGAATCAAGAGGAAGTGAAGACTTATACCCTAGGAGAGCAGGTGCATTGTGTTTGGCTGGCGGGAGGGGATCACGATTTTGTGCCTTTGCGCCGCAGTGGTAAGCAGCAGGCTGAATTAATGGCAGAGGCGGCGCAGGAAGTGGTGGCGTTTATGCGCGCGCAAATAAAAAGCGAGGCTTAGCCTCGCTATGGGTTATTTTTTGGGCTTAGGGGTTACCCAAAGGTGAATGGTGCCTTTTACCACCACTGTGCCATCATCCCGTAGGGCGCGCACATGCACAGGGACATCTGGCCCATTTTCCCAGGCGCCATCTTCCACCTCGGCAATCACACGAATATCGGAATCTGCTTTCGCGGTATACTGTACGTCCATGCCCTTGGGGATCCAACGTAAATGGCTAGGAATAGAAGCCTCTGCCACCACACCCATGGCAAATTCTAAGCCGTTACAAATGGCAATCACGTGCACAGTGCCAATGTGGTTTTCCACGGCTTTGCGTTTTTTAATTAGGGCTTCGCAGTAATCTTGGCGCAGCTCCACAAGGCGTGGCTTCACGGTGCCGAAATAGGGGGCCTTGCGGCAAATGCCCATGGCAAATAAGGTTTTGCCACCGGGTACGGCGGCAAGC
>CALEAR010000120.1 GCA_937943665.1 uncultured Alcanivoracaceae bacterium | reverse complement strand
GAGTGATTGCCGAGAGTCGAGATATCCTCACTTGGGCATTGGCACAGCGGGATCCAGAGGGAATAGGAAAGGTGGCGCCTGCACAAGCTGAGGTATTAATCGATCAAAATGACCAAGAATTTAAGTACTGGCTAGATAGGTACAAATATTTTGAGCGTTACCCTGAACAATCACAGCAAGCGTATTTAGAACAGGGCGAGCGTTTTTTACGGTGCCTGGAAACCCTGCTTCAACAGCATCGCTATTTATTAGGTGACACCATAAGCAAGGCGGATCTAGCCGTGGTGCCCTTTGTGCGTCAATTTGCTCATGTGGATCGTGAAGTTTTTTATGCTTTGCCCTATCCCCATGTGCAACGTTGGTTGCGCCACTGGTTGGCACACCCTGTGTTTGTGCGCATGATGAAAAAGTATCCTCCTTGGAAAGCGGGCGACGAACCCTTGGTGTTTCAGTAAGCTGTGTATCACAACAGGTGAGAGTGAGGTTTTATGCACGGGGTAGAATGGATAATAGCCATGGCGGCGCTACTAGGTGTGGTTTGTGGGGCCGTGGGTTTTTTTTTAGCCCTGCTTTGGCAGCGACGTCAAACCGCTAGGGTGCAAATAGAGCTTCAGCAAGCACAACAGGATTTGCATCAGTTACAAACGCGCCTAGAGTATTTGCAAAGTGCAGAACAACGGCATGTGGCAACCAATGAAGGATTAAACGAGCAATTAGAGGTAATGCGCCAGCGTAGTCATGGCGCAGAAAAAGCCTTAGAAGGTGCACGCGCTTCCCTTGAGGGCGCACAGCAGCGTGTTGCCGCTTTAGAAGAAGATGCGCAAAAACAGCAGCGCTTGTACCAACAACTTCAAGAGGAACACTTAACCCTAAGTAAGGCGCACACCGCCCTTAAAATATCTTTAGAGCGCAAGGAGGAAAGCTTCAAAGAACAATTGCAGCAATTGCATCAGGTGCGCCATTCCCTCACCCAAGAATTTGAAAACCTTGCCAACAAAATTTTTGATGAAAAAGGGAAAACCTTCACGCAGGCTAGTGAAGCCAATATTACTAACATGTTGAAGCCATTTCGGGAGCAAATTGAGCACTTTCAAAAGCGAGTGAACGAGGTACACGATGCCTCCTTACAACGTACCACCAACTTAAGCAGCGAAATTAAAAAAGTGCTAGAAGTGGGGTTGCAGATGAGCCAAGAAGCCAACACCTTGGCAGTGGCGTTGAAGGGGGATTCACAACAACGTGGTGCTTGGGGCGAAGCGCAATTAGAACGCACCTTGGAAATGAGCGGTTTGGTGAAGGGGGTGCATTTTGAAGCGCAAAGTAGCTTCACCGATGCGGAGGGAAAACGAAAACAAACGGATTACCTCATTAAACTGCCGCAGGGCAAACACATTGTGATTGATAGTAAGGTGACCTTGAA
>CALEAR010000119.1 GCA_937943665.1 uncultured Alcanivoracaceae bacterium | reverse complement strand
GCGGGCTTACTCTTGCGCGCTCCACGGACCAGTTGGTTAACTGTTGCCATAAAAATTACGCTCCACGCATTTTTAAATAAAAACCATGTAACTTGCTATAAGACACACAAGGTGGCAAATAGTAAAGAAATGCCCTGCCCGCCGTCAAGTGGACAGGACCATGGTTTATGTTACCAAGTGCTATTCATCGCCAGAAGCACTAAAGGCTTCGGATAAGGCGAGCTCAGCTTCTTCCATTGTCGGCGCCTCTGGGCCTTTAGCCAATTCCCGCTGACGTCGACGCTCTTCGTGATGTGCGAAGCCAGTTCCCGCAGGAATCAAGCGACCCACTACCACGTTTTCTTTCAATCCGCGTAAATCATCTTCCTTACCGCTCACTGCCGCTTCCGTAAGAACACGTGTGGTCTCCTGGAACGAGGCAGCAGAGATAAAGGATTCCGTGGCCAAGGATGCACGGGTAATACCGAGCAACACGCGACGGTAACGCGGCGGAATCTTGTCTTCTGCTTTCAGTGCTTCGATGGTTTCGAGTACACGGGGAAGCTCCACTTGTTCGCCCACAATGAAATCAGAATCGCCCTGCTCGGTGATTTCCACCTTGCGAAGCATCTGACGCACGATCACTTCAATGTGCTTATCGTTAATTTTCACCCCTTGTAAGCGGTAAACTTCTTGAACTTCATTAACGATATAACGTGCCAACTCGGTTTCACCAAGCAAACGCAAAATATCGTGGGGGTTTAATGGACCATCAGAGATCACTTCACCCTTTTCCACGTATTCCCCTTCGAACACGTTAAGCTGGCGCCACTTGTGAATTAGCTCTTCATAAGCATCGCCACCATCTTCTGGGGTAATGATTAAACGCACCTTACCTTTGGTTTCGCGACCGAAGGAAATCACACCACTCTTCTCAGCGAGAATGGCTGCTTCCTTAGGCTGACGAGCTTCGAATAAATCCGCCACCCGTGGCAAACCACCGGTAATATCTCGTGTTTTGGAAGATTCCTGTGGTAAACGTGCAATTACGTCACCCACTTTAATTTCAGCACCATCGGTTAAGCTCGTTAACGCACCTGCAGGCAAGTAGTACTGCGCAGGGGTCTGCGAGTTAGCCATGGTCACAGGGTTGCCATCCTTATCCAATACACGGATCACAGGTCGCAATTCTTTCGCAGCGGCGGGTCTGTCCTTAGCAGGAATCACCTCAATGGTGGCTAAACCAGTGAGATCATCCGTTTGGTAGTTAATGGTGAGGTTTTCCAACATATCACCAAACTGAACACGACCTTCCACCTCTGCAATAATTGGGTGGGTGTGTGGATCCCAGGTGGCCACCACGGTGCCGCCATCCACTTTATCCCCTTCGTTAGCGGTAATAAGTGCACCATAAGGCACCTTATAACGCTCACGCTCACGCCCCATATCATCGGCTAAGGCCAATTCACCGGAGCGGGATACCGCCACCAAGCCATCTTTGTGGGCCACGGTTTTGATATTAACTAAGCGAACCACACCACCGTGCTTCACTTGAATGCTAGATACCGCAGAGCCACGGTTTGCCGCACCACCAATGTGGAAAGTACGCATGGTTAACTGTGTACCAGGCTCACCAATGGACTGTGCAGCAATCACACCCACAGCCTCACCAATGTTTACCTGGTGACCGCGAGCAAGGTCGCGACCATAACACATAGAGCACACACCAAAACGGGTTTCACAGGTAATAGAAGAGCGTACTAACACCTCATCCACTGCATTCTCTTCTAACTTGTCCGCTAGAATTTCATCAATGAGCGTGCCCGCCTCAATCACCACTTCATCCGTGAAGGGGTTTACCACATCCTGCGCTACCACGCGCCCAAGCACGCGATCACGCAGGGGTTCCACCACATCACCACCTTCAATTAAGGCGGCCATTAGCAATCCGTTTTCGGTACCGCAATCTTGCTCGGTGACTACTAAGTCTTGCGCCACATCCACTAAACGACGGGTGAGGTAACCAGAGTTCGCCGTTTTCAATGCCGTATCCGCAAGCCCCTTACGAGCACCGTGAGTGGAAATAAAGTACTGAAGTACGTTCAAACCCTCACGGAAGTTAGAGGTAATGGGCGTTTCGATAATGGAGCCATCGGGCTTAGCCATCAAACCACGCATACCGGCCAACTGACGAATCTGCGCTGCTGAACCCCGTGCACCGGAATCCGCCATCATCCAAATGGGGTTGAAAGAGCTTTGCTGCTCTTCTTTACCCTCTTTATTAATTACGGTTTCCACACGTAGGTTATTCATCATGGCTTTTGCGATTTGGTCGTTAGTTCGAGACCAAATATCCACCACCTTGTTATAACGCTCACCGTTGGTTACTAAACCGTGGGCAAACTGCTCTTCAATTTCGAGCACTTCTTCTTCCGCTTCCGCGAGAATAGTAACTTTCTCATCGGGAATGGCTAAGTCTTCCACACCAATGGAAGCACCGGATAAAGTAGCTTCGCGGAAGCCCAAGTACATCAACTGGTCCGCAAAAATAACCGTTTCCTTAGTACCCAAGATGCGATAGCACTGGTTCAGCAAGGTGGAAATAGCCTTTTTATTCATGGGCTGATTCACATAGGAGAACGGTAAGCCCTCAGGCACAAGATCCCACAACTTACAGCGGCCAGGGGTGGTATCTGCAATAAAGGTATTCTCGGTAATTTCACCGTGAATGTTTTTCACCACCTCATGAATACGCACACGAATACGTGCGTGCAAGCCTACAGTACCTGTTCCGAGGGCGCGGCTCACTTCCTTGGTGCTGCTAAACAGCATGCCTTCACCCTTATCATTGATGCGCTCACGGCTTAAGTAATACAAGCCAAGCACCACATCTTGGGTGGGAACAATAATAGGCTCACCACTCGCAGGAGACAGGATGTTGTTGGTGGACATCATAAGTGCACGAGCTTCTAACTGCGCCTCAATGGTGAGGGGCACGTGCACCGCCATCTGGTCACCGTCGAAGTCAGCGTTAAAGGCCGCACACACCAAGGGGTGCAATTGAATGGCTTTACCTTCAATCAATACGGGCTCGAAGGCCTGAATTCCTAAACGGTGCAAGGTAGGCGCACGGTTCAAGAGCACAGGATGCTCGCGGATCACGCTAGCGAGTACGTCCCACACCTCGGGAGTCTCTTTATCCACCATTTTCTTAGCGGCTTTAATGGTACCAGCCAAGCCACGCTTCTCGAGCTCAGAGAAAATAAAGGGCTTGAACAGCTCCAAAGCCATTTTCTTGGGTAAACCACACTCGTGTAACTTTAATGTGGGGCCCACCACAATTACGGAACGGCCGGAGTAATCCACTCGCTTACCGAGCAAGTTCTGACGGAAGCGCCCTTGCTTACCCTTAATCATATCTGCTAAGGATTTCAGCGGACGGCGGTTTGCACCGGTAATGGCGCGGCCGCGGCGGCCGTTATCCAAGAGGGCATCCACAGATTCTTGCAACATGCGCTTTTCGTTGCGCACAATAATATCAGGCGCTTCTAAATCTAAGAGGCGCTTTAAGCGGTTATTACGGTTAATAACACGACGGTATAAATCGTTCAGATCTGAGGTGGCAAAACGACCGCCCTCAAGAGGCACCAAAGGACGCAAATCCGGTGGCAGCACGGGCAATACGTTCAGAATCATCCACTCAGGACGGTTACCAGAAGCAATAAAGGCTTCCACTAACTTCAAACGCTTACTCAATTTCTTGAGTTTCGTCTGAGAGCCAGTGCTATCCATTTCCTCACGGATCTGACGTGCCTCGGCTTCAAGATCTAAATCTTCAAGCAGCATTTGGATCGCTTCTGCACCCATGCGAGCATCGAAGTCATCCGCAAACTCTTCGAGGGCTTCGTAATATTCTTCGTCTGTGAGGATCTGCCCAACTTCCAGTGTGGTGCTGGTACCCGCATCCACCACAATAAAAGATTCAAAATAAAGCACGCGCTCAATATCACGCAAGGGCTTATCCAGAATCATACCAATGCGGCTAGGCAAGGATTTTAAGAACCAAATATGAGCAGCTGGTGTGGCTAGCTCAATGTGACCCATACGCTCACGGCGTACTTTAGACTGGGTCACTTCCACACCACACTTCTCACAGATCACACCGCGGTGCTTTAAGCGCTTGTACTTTCCACACAAGCACTCGTAATCCTTCATGGGCCCGAAAATACGGGCACAAAAGAGCCCATCACGCTCAGGGCGGAAAGTACGGTAGTTAATGGTCTCGGGTTTTTTCACTTCCCCATAAGACCAAGAACGAATGAGATCCGGGTTCGCCAAACCAATTTTTAGTTTATCAAACTCCGTGGTTTGTTTTTGACTTCTTGCGAGATTCACTAAGTCTTTCAAGGCCAGCCCTCCATCGTGAGCCTAAGCTCTATAATGCGTTAATCCGGGACTGAGTAGCCCTTAGGCTACTCACTCTCTAATTCAATGTTGATGCCAAGAGAACGAATTTCCTTCAGTAATACGTTGAAGGACTCTGGCATTCCCGGATCCATGCGGTGATCTCCATCAACGATGTTCTTGTACATACGGGTACGTCCTGCCACATCGTCTGATTTCACGGTTAACATTTCTTGTAGCGTATATGCGGCACCATAAGCTTCTAGTGCCCACACCTCCATCTCACCAAAGCGCTGACCACCAAACTGCGCTTTACCGCCGAGAGGCTGCTGCGTCACTAGGCTGTAAGAGCCTGTGGAACGGGCGTGCATCTTGTCATCCACCAAGTGGTTGAGCTTGAGCATATACATGTAACCCACTGTCACCGGCTGATCAATTTTCTCACCGGTACGACCATCCCATAGCGTGGTCTGGCCCGAACGGTCGTAACCTGCCAACTCTAGCAATGCCTTAATTTCATCTTCGTTAGCACCATCAAACACTGGGGTAGCCATGGGCACACCGTCGCGTAAGTTTTCAGCCAACTCGATGATTTCATCATCGCTGAACTGTTTAAAATCTTCTTTTCTCAGCGCATCACCTGTGCGGTTATAAATCTGCTCGAGCAAATCACGAACCTCAGCAATCTTGCGCTTCTCATCAATCATCTTGCCAATTTTTTCACCTAAGCCTTTCGCGGCCCAACCTAGGTGAGTTTCAAGAATCTGACCGATGTTCATTCGAGACGGTACACCCAAGGGGTTCAGTACCAAATCCACAGGAACACCGTTCTCATCATATGGCATATCTTCTTCAGGCATGATCACAGAAATCACACCCTTGTTACCGTGGCGACCGGCCATCTTGTCACCCGGCTGAATACGACGCTTGATAGCAAGGTATACCTTAACCACCTTGAGCACACCGTGGGGTAAATCATCACCGCCGGTGATCTTGGCTTTCTTATCCTTAAAGCGTTCCTCTTGATCCTTTTGATAGTCCTCAAGGTACTTCTGTGCTTTTTCAAGCTGGGAGGCCACTTCTTCATCAGCAAAGCGTAACTCAAACCACTTTTCACCCTCTAAACCATCGAGGATATCATCAGTGATCACAGTGCCACGCTTCTGACCAGCACCACCATTTACCTTCTGACCCACCAACACTTTGCGCAAACGATCGAGCACGTCTTGTTCAAGAATTCGGTACTCATCGCGTAAGTCTTGGCGGAATTCATCCAGTTGTTGCTGTTCAATTTCGGTGGCGCGCTCATCTTTTTCCACCCCTTCACGGGTGAATACTTGCACGTCCACCACGGTGCCGTTAACACCAGAAGGCACACGCAAGGACGTATCCTTCACGTCGGAGGCCTTTTCACCGAAGATAGCACGTAACAACTTCTCTTCCGGTGTGAGTTGGGTTTCACCCTTTGGTGTTACCTTACCGCAGAGAATATCACCAGCAGACACCTCAGCACCGATATAAACAATACCGGATTCATCTAGCTTAGAAAGCGCCGCCTCACCCACGTTTGGAATGTCCGCGGTAATTTCTTCTTTACCGAGCTTGGTATCACGGGCCACACAGGAAAGCTCCTGAATGTGGATAGTGGTGAAGCGATCTTCACGAACCACACGCTCAGAAATTAGGATGGAGTCCTCAAAGTTGTAGCCGTTCCAAGGCATAAAGGCCACGCGCATGTTCTGACCTAGCGCTAATTCACCTAAATCCGTGGAGGGGCCATCTGCTAAAATATCATCCTTGGCAACCGTATCACCCAACTTCACTAGAGGACGCTGGTTCACACAGGTGCTCTGGTTAGAACGGGTGTATTTGATGAGGTTGTAAATATCCACACCCGCTTCGCCTTCCTTAATTTCATCGTCATTCACTTTCACGATGATACGGCTAGCATCCACCTTCACCACTTCACCACCACGGCGCGCCACCACGCACACACCGGAATCTCGAGCCACATTGCGCTCCATACCGGTACCCACTAAGGGCTTTTCTGCGCGTAAGGTTGGTACGGCCTGGCGCTGCATGTTAGATCCCATCAAAGCACGGTTAGCATCGTCGTGCTCGAGGAAGGGGATCAAGGCAGCGGCCACCGACACCACCTGGTGCGGGGACACATCCATATGGGTAATTTGGTTAGGTGCCATAAGGGTAAACTCATCCTTATGGCGTACCGCCACAAACTCTTCCACAAAGCGGCCATCTTCCACCTTGGAATCCGCCTGTGCAATCACGCACTCGGTTTCTTCAATGGCAGAGAGATATTCAATTTCATCGGTAACTTTACCATCCACCACTTTGCGGTAGGGGCTCTCAAGGAAACCGTAGCTGTTTGTACGAGCATAGGTGGCCAAGGAGTTAATCAACCCAATGTTAGGACCCTCAGGGGTTTCAATGGGACACACGCGACCATAGTGCGTGGGGTGTACGTCACGCACCTCAAAGCCAGCACGTTCACGGGTTAAACCACCCGGCCCAAGGGCAGACACACGACGCTTGTGGGTCACCTCAGAAAGCGGGTTGTTTTGGTCCATAAATTGGCTGAGCTGAGAAGAGCCAAAGAACTCTTTAATGGCTGCCGCCACAGGACGAGAGTTAATAAGATCCTGAGGCATGAGACCTTCAGCTTCCGCTAAGCTGAGACGATCGCGAACAGCACGCTCCACGCGCACCAAACCAATGCGGAACTGGTTTTCCGCCATTTCGCCCACGGAACGCACACGACGGTTCCCTAAGTGATCAATATCGTCCACGGTGCCATTACCGTTACGGATATCCACTAAGGTACGTAAGGCATCCACGATGTCGGAGAATTCATCACCATACTTTTCGTAAAGCGCCTTGCCCTCATCATCCGTGCGAGTGCTAAAGTAACGGCCGTCATACAATACACCTGGACCTTCCACATCTTCTCGGCCAAGGCGGCTGTTGAACTTCATGCGACCCACTTGGGAAAGGTCATAACGCTCCTCGGTGAAGAAGAGGTTACGGAAGAGGTTCTCTGCCGCTTCTTTTGTGGGTGGCTCACCTGGGCGCATCATCTTGTAGATTTCCACAAGTGCCTCAAGCTGGCTGCCGCCCATATAGTTTCTATCTTCTTGCTCTAAGCGCAAGGTATCCGAAATAAAGGGACCCTGATCCAAATCGTTGGTATAGAGGGTTTCAAACTCGGTAACACCATGCTTATCAAGCAGCGCTAACACATCTTCATCAATGATGGTGTTGCAATCGAGCAACACTTCACCACTGTCTTCATCCACAATGCTGTGTGCTAGTACTTTACCGTGTAAGTATGAATCCGGAACTTCTAAACGGCTTACCTTGGCTTTTTCTAAGCTACGAATATGGCGTGGGGTAATACGACGGCCGGTTTCCACCACCACTTCGCCATCCACCACAATATCGAAAATAGCCGTTTCACCGCGCAGGCGTTCAGGCACAAGATCCAAATGGTAAACACCATCCACCCGTGTGATACGGTTGGTTTGGAAGAACATGGCCAGAATTTCATCTGGGGTATACCCCAAGGCACGTAATAACAAGGTGGCCGGTAACTTACGGCGACGATCGATACGTACGTAAACGAGATCCTTGGGATCAAACTCAAAATCTAACCAAGAACCACGGTAAGGAATAACGCGGCCAGAATATAATAATTTACCTGAACTGTGTGTTTTACCCTTATCGTGGTCATAGAACACACCAGGAGAACGATGGAGCTGGGAAACAATAACACGCTCTGTACCGTTAATAATGAAGGTACCGTTCTCGGTCATGAGTGGCATTTCACCCATGTAAACTTCTTGTTCGCGGATGTCCTTAATGGCACCGGAGGACTCACGGTCGTAAATAACTAAGCGAATGCGTACCCGCAACGGCGCTGCATAAGTAGCACCACGCTGAATACATTCGCCCACATCAAACACTGGTTTACCAAGTTCATAACCCGCGTACTCAAGGACGGCATTACCAGAGTGGCTTGAAATGGGAAATACAGATTTGAAGGCAGCTTCCAGCCCCACCGGGTCACGCTGATCTGGTTTTTTATCTTGCTGCAAAAAAGAGCTGTAAGAGCTCAGCTGGATAGCCAAGAGATACGGCACTTCCATAACTTGAGGGAGTTTGCCGAAATTCTTACGAACCCGCTTTTTCTCAGTGAATGAGTAAGCCATCTGTGTTCCTCAGCTGTTAAATATCACCCGCCGGCGATGACATTTTGAAAAAACTATCGTCATTATGAGCAATGAGTTGCGTCGATTCTTTGCTCATTTAATAACGACAAAAAGCAGGCAGCCAAAAAGACTGCCTGCTTGGGTTAACGCTTTGTTTCGTTAGCCCGTCAAGAAGCACAAGCATTACTTGATCTCTACAGTACCACCTGCTTCTTCGATCTTCTTCTTAAGCTCTTCAGCTTCTTCTTTCTCTACGCCTTCCTTAATTGGAGCGGGTGCAGATTCAACAAGATCTTTAGCTTCTTTCAAACCTAAGCCAGTGGCTTCACGTACGGCCTTAATTACGCCTACTTTCTTGTCGCCGAAGCTAGCAAGAATTACGTCGAATTCGGTTTGTTCTGCAGCAGCAGCTTCACCACCACCAGCAGCAGGAGCAGCGGCAACAGCCACAGCAGCCTGAGCGCTAACGTTAAACTTCTCTTCCATTGCGCTGATGAGCTCTACAAGCTCAACAACACTTAGGTTACCAATTGCTTCTAAAATTTGCTCTTGAGACATGATTTTCTCCTAAGGGCGAATACATCGCCAAACTAACAGACTGTAAGTGTATTCCTGAGTTGGCTAATTAAGCCGCCTCTTCCTGCTTTTTATCTTTTACTGCATTCACAGCACGTGCTGCTTTGGTCGGAATCTCATTGAGAGTACGAACAAACTTAGCAACAGGAGCCTGCAGTACAGACGCGAGCATAGATAGAGCCTCTTCGCGGGTGGGCAAGCTGGCTAGGATATCAATATCCTTAGCACCATAGAGTACGCCACCAACGGCCAATGCAGTCACTTCTAGCGCATCGTTTTCTTTAGCGAAGTTCTTAAAAAGACGAGCGGCGGCGCCGGGGTCTTCTTGAGAAAATGCCAAAATAGTAGGGCCAACCAACGCTTCATTGAGGCACTCAAATTCTGTACCTTCAACGGCACGCTTAGCCAAAGTGTTACGCACCACTTGTACGAACACTCCGTTTTCACGTGCTTGCTGTCGCAGTACCGTCATTTGCGATACTGTTAAGCCACGATAGTCAGCAACCACTGCCGATAGCGCTTCTGAAGCCACAGCGTTAACTGAAGCTACAATCGCTCGTTTGTCGTCCAGCCTTAAAGCCATGTTGACCTCCTGGATTAACAAACACTGGCTAATGCCAGCTGGGTTGCTTCGCCGTTTGTTAACGGCATATCGCGGAATGCCCGATGAGAATCAGGATTACTTCCGCGCCTACGCAGGCGATTTCTCATTACCTCTTACGAGACCTGCGGTCTTTGACGCTCCAGCCTGAGCTAGGATCAAAGTAAGGTTGCGGGCCAAAGCCCGCGAGTGTTATTTCAAACCAAGGGAAGCAATATCAATTGCTAAACCTGGGCCCATGGTGGTGGAAAGTGTAACTTTCTTTAAGTAAACACCACGGGAAGACGCAGGCTTCAAACGCTGCAAATCACCAATTAAAGAAACAAGGTTTTCTTTAACGGCGGAGGCATCAAAGCCCACTTGACCAACAATAGTATGTACAATGCCGCCCTTATCGTTGCGATAACGCACTTGACCACCTTTAGCGTTGGCAACTGCTGTCGCCACATCAGGGGTTACAGTGCCCACACGGGGGTTAGGCATCAAACCACGGGGGCCAAGAATAGTACCTAAACGGCCCACCACGCGCATGGCGTCAGGCGTGGCAATTACCACATCAAAATCGAGATTGCCTGCTTGCACACTTTCAGCAAGATCTTCAAAACCCACTAAATCTGCGCCAGCTTCTTTTGCGGCATCGGCATTTTCGCCCTGAGCAAACACTGCCACGCGTACGGTTTTTCCGGTACCGTTGGGTAGTACAGAAGCACCGCGAACGTTCTGATCTGATTTACGTGGATCAATCCCTAGGTTGATGGCCACATCAAAGGATTCTTTAAATTTAACGGTGGATAGCTCATTGAGTAACTCAACTGCTTCTTCCACGGTATAAAACTTGCCAGGTGTAACCTTTTCGTTAATCGCACGCTGACGCTTAGTTAACTTCTTCGCCATTATCTTAGCCCTCTACCGTTAAGCCCATGGAACGTGCACTACCTTCTAAGGTACGTACAGCGGCATCTAAAGATGCAGAGGTAAGATCAGGCTCTTTGATCTTAGCGATCTCTTCTAACTGCGCACGGGTTACTTTACCCACCTTCGTTTTGTTGGGCTCACCAGAACCAGACTTAATGCCGGCTGCTTTCTTTAATAAGTAAGCAGCGGGTGGCGTCTTCATTACGAAGGTAAAGCTACGGTCGTTATAAACCGTAATAATCACAGGAATAGGTGAACCAGCATCAATACCTTGAGTTTCTGCGTTAAACGCTTTACAGAACTCCATGATATTTACACCGTGCTGACCTAACGCTGGGCCCACAGGTGGGCTAGGGTTAGCTTGGCCGGCTGGCACTTGCAATTTGATATACGCTTGAATTTTCTTAGCCATGATAACTCCCTGGGTGGTAGCGCCCTCACTCTTACAGTGAATAGGCTCCCCTGAGGTGAATACCGCCTAGCAATATGCTAGACACCAACGATCAGGTGATCTTTTCCACCTGACCAAATTCCAAATCCACGGGGGTGGATCGACCAAAAATCACCACCGCCACCTGGATACGACTCTTTTCGTAATCGATAACCTCAACAACACCATCAAAATCAGCGAAGGGACCATCGATAACACGCACAGTTTCACCCGGCTCGAACTGTGTCTTCGGCTGAGGACGCTCACTGCTCGCATCAATACGACGCAAAATTGCCTCAGCTTCTTTGGGTGCAAGAGGCTCTGGCCTCTCTCGTGTACCACCAATAAAACCAAGTACACGAGGCGTTTCGTTTACAAGGTGCCAAGTATTGTTGTTCATTTCCATTTGAACAAACACATAGCCTGGAAAAAACTTACGCTCAGAACGTCGCTGTTTGCCACCCTTGGTTTCCACTACTTCTTCAGTGGGCACCAAAATCTCACCAAAACTCTCTTCTAAACCGTGAAGCCTAATGCGCTCCTCTAGCAGCAACTTTACTTGCTTCTCAAAGCCGGAGTAGGCATGCACTACGTACCAACGTTTCGACATATCTACTCCTTATCCAATAATCCGAGAAACAACGCCATTCAAAATCCAGTCAAAAAAGAACAGGATTAAGCCCACTGCTAAAACAAAAACAACCACAATGATAGTGGTTTGCATGGTTTCTTGACGGGTCGGCCATACCACCTTCCGCATCTCCACCATGGCATCTTTTCTAAACTGGTTAAACTGCTTTCCCTTCACAGTTTGTAGGGCAATAAAAGCAGAAATCAAACCCATCACTGTGACACCAATGGCGCGGTACAAGGTTGGCACATCATTGGCAAAATAGGTATTTCCCCAAATGCTAGCGCCTAACAAAATCGCTACCAATGACCACAACACAATCTGCAGTGATGCCGATGCTTTTGTTTCTGCCTTCTCGCTCATTTAATCACATCCTGCTGGGGGAATTATTGAAGTGGCAGGCCAGGAGGGACTCGAACCCCCAACTACCGGTTTTGGAGACCGGTGCTCTACCAATTGAACTACTGGCCTAAAACTTAATTGCTAGCGGCACGAAGGCCGCTAGCGGATACAACACAATCGATATTACTCGATAATCTTAGATACCACACCAGCACCTACGGTACGGCCACC
>CALEAR010000118.1 GCA_937943665.1 uncultured Alcanivoracaceae bacterium | reverse complement strand
CCTGCCAGATACCAAATCCGGTGTGATGGTATTGTTCCGCGTATTTGAAAAAGCCTCCTTCGGTTTGATTATGGAATCTTACTTACCCATTTATAAAACCGATATCGTACGCTCACCCGAGAAGCAGTAATACCCTCCTTACGCTAAAAGAGCCAAACCCCTTGGGTATTGGCTCTTTTTTTTGTGCGTATTTTCTTTATAACAATGTAAGCCAAGGCCGTAACCCCAACCTTTACAACGCTTTCGCTATGGCCGCTGTGGTTTTCCATCCTTCGCATCCCTTCCTCTCATCATGAGGCAGCTATACTCAAAACGCTCAACCAGGGAAGGCCAAACACATGCCACAATTATTGTTTTCTTTATCGTTACGTTTTGGGGCGTCCACCGCTGCCCTAGGCCATGTTCTGCGCCAATGCGGTAATCCAGAACTCCTTCACCACCGAGAGGCGCTCATTCAACGGTTTCAACCCAAAGGGGCAGCCCATCGGCTAAAAACCCTTAACCATTGGTGGCACTGGTTTAAACACAGTGAGTGGCAGCTTATAGGGTTACACCATAAAGCGTATCCCACCTTGCTTGCCTGCTTATCCGATGCTCCTGGAGTACTTTATGCAAGGGGCAATTTGGATCTTTTAAATATGCCGCAGTTAGCCATGGTAGGGGCGCGGCACGCTTCCCCCGATGGTTTAATGCACGCTGAGCGCTTTGCTAAAGAACTTAGCCAATACGGGTTTTGTATCACCAGTGGCTTGGCCCTTGGTATTGATGCCAAAGCCCACCAAGGCGCCTTAAACAGTGGCCAAACCATTGCCGTGCTCCCTTGTGGCCCAGATAACATTTATCCAAGCCGGCACCAACAGTTAGCAGAGCAAATTGTGGCTAAAGGCGGCTTGTTAATCACAGAGTTTCCTCCAGGTACCCCAGCCAAGCGGCCACACTTTCCTTTGCGTAATCGGGTAATCAGTGGGTTATCTTTGGCTACTTTAGTGATAGAAGCAGGTTTGCCCTCAGGTTCCTTGGTTACTGCCCAACATGCCTTAGAGCAGGGCCGCGAGGTGTTCGCCATGCCAGGAGCCATTCATAACCCCTTAAGCCGCGGCTGCCACCAATTACTCAAAGATGGCGCCCACTGGCTTGAAAGCAGCCAAGATGTACTTGCACTGCTTTCAGATTTTAGCCCCTTAGCGGAAGCCGCTTCACCCAACGCCACCCATGCCGAGCACCCCCTGCTCAAACACTTTGTGAGTGGAGTGAATCACTTTCAAACCCTTTTAGAACGTTCAGGACTTTCAGCACAAGAACTGAGTGTCATACTTTCTGAATTAGAGCTAAAAGGGAAAATACAGCGCATTGCGGGTGGTTATGGCCGGTGCTAAGCCACAAAATAGGGTTTTTCAGTTGCGGGAAGCCGTTAGGTTTTGGTAACTTGCTCACTCGTTTTTTATTCATTATGAGACCAATCATGACAAAGCCGTTTGTTGCCATTTTAATGGGATCAGATTCAGATCTTCCTCAAGTACAAACCACCATCGATACCTTGAAAGGGTTAGGTATTGCTGTGGAGGCGAGAGTGACTTCTGCACACCGCACTCCCGCACGTACCCAAGAATATGTGAAAGACGCTGAAGCCCGCGGCTGTCAGGTATTTATTTGTGCTGCCGGTTTGGCGGCTCACCTCGCAGGCGCAGTGGCAGCCAACACAGTGCGCCCTGTGATCGGTATCCCCGTGGAAACAGGCCCTTTACAAGGCCATGATGCCTTACTTTCCACTGTTATGATGCCAGGCGGCATTCCTGTGGCCACAGTGGCCATTGGTAAAGCGGGAGCCAAAAACGCAGCTTACTTAGCCGCTCAAATGATGGCTTTAGCAGATCCTGCCTTATTCGAAGTTCTGCAAAAAGATCGCCAAGCCAATGCGGAGGCGGTGGCTGAGAAGGATCAGCGCCTACAAGACACCTTGAATTCATAAGGTTGTGAACAATACCCTCACTGAATCACTACACAAGGCGGCATTGGTGATTACCCAAGGCGGCCTTGTGGCTTACCCCACGGAAGCGGTATTTGGGCTAGGTTGCGACCCTGAAAATGCCACAGCAGTGAGGCGTTTATTACAGCTCAAGCAAAGGCCCGTCCACAAAGGGCTAATTTTAATCGGTGCTTCGCTTGAACAACTCCTGCCTTGGGTCGTCTTAACGCAAGCAGAACAACAGCATATTTGCGCCACTTGGCCTGGCCCCACCACTTGGGTGGTGCCTGCAAGTGCCAAGGTGCCCCCGTGGGTTCGCGGCCAACACAGCACAGTGGCAGTGCGTGTTTGTGGACACCCCTTAGCACGACAACTTTGTGCTATAGTGGGCAAACCCATTATTTCCACAAGCGCTAACCCAACGGGCAGCCCCGCTGCCACACACAGTGAGCAAGTGGAACAGTACTTCCCGCAGCAGATTGATTACCTTGTTTCTGGTCAATGCGAGGGAGCCACAAAACCTTCTACCATTATTGATTTAAAAACGGGCGCCACCCTAAGAGGTTAGTGCACGCCGTTTAACCCAAACAAAGGAAAGCCCCATGAGCGATTTACCTATTGATGATATCAAGGCGTATTTCCTTGATCTCCAAGATCGTATTTGCCAGGCCTTAGAGGAAGAGGATGGCGGTGCCACCTTTGTGGAAGATGCCTGGCAGCGTCCTGAGGGTGGTGGAGGCCGCACCCGTGTGATGGCCAACGGGAAAGTAATTGAAAAGGGTGGGGTGAATTTCTCCCACGTATATGGTGATGGGCTCCCCCCCTCGGCCACTCAAGCACGTCCCGAATTAGCAGGCCGCAGCTTCCAAGCCATGGGGGTTTCCTTAGTCATCCACCCTCACAACCCTTATGTGCCCACAAGCCACGCTAACGTTCGCTTTTTTGTGGCAGAAAAAGAAGGGGAAGCGCCCGTGTGGTGGTTTGGCGGTGGGTTTGATTTAACCCCCTACTACGGCAATAAAGAAGATGTGGTGCATTGGCATCAAGTGGCCAAATCCGCCTGTGATCCTTTTGGTGAGCATATTTACTCAGAATACAAAAAGTGGTGCGATGATTATTTTTACTTGCCCCACCGCAATGAGGCCCGAGGTGTGGGTGGACTTTTCTTTGATGATTTAAACCAACCTGATTTTCAGCATTGCTTTGGCCTCACCAAAAGCATTGGAGATGCCTACCTGCCTGCCTATTTACCCATTGTGCAAAAGCGTAAAGACACTCCCTATGGTGAGCGCGAGCGCCAGTTCCAACTGTACCGCCGCGGCCGCTATGTGGAGTTTAACTTGGTATTTGATCGCGGCACCCTGTTTGGTTTGCAATCCGGCGGACGCACTGAATCTATTTT
>CALEAR010000117.1 GCA_937943665.1 uncultured Alcanivoracaceae bacterium | reverse complement strand
TGGTAGCTCCATCCCCCCCTTGCGCCATTTTTTTGACCCTGAAGAAATTGTGGCCGTGGAGCTAGACCCTATGCATTTAGAGGTGGCCTGTGAGCAATTTAAGGTCACAGAAATGGGCGTGGAGGCCCATTGTGCCGATGCTGTGGAGTGGGTGAAACATTATGAAGGCCCACCATTTGATCTTGTGATTGAAGATTTATTTGCTCCGGCTAACACCTCGGTGACACGCGCTGTGCCAGCGAATAAACGCTGGTTAAAACAGCTCGAAGGGCTGGTTTCTCCTCGTGGGGTGTTGGTGATGAACTTTGGTGATGCGTTTGAATTTAAAGGCAGTGATGCCAATCAAAAGCCCCAGGGCTTTGCCAGCGGGCTGCGTTTATCCACACCGGATTGCCACAATGCCGTGGTGGCTTGGAGCCGACAAAGTGCCAGTAGCAAAAGCGTATTACGCCGCATTCGTCAGTGGCAGGAACTAGCCCTTGAACTGGATTTAGGGCGCCTGCGTTACACCAGCAAAACACTGTTTTAAGCCATGGCGGTGGATGTGTCTCCCCAGGGGGAGTTCGCCCAAGCGGTGTATGCGTGGTTAATGGCTGTGCCCGCAGGGCAGGTAACCACCTATGGCCAATTGGCACGGTTGGCTGGTTATCCGCGCCATGCCCGTTTTGTGGGGCGATTAATGGCGCAGCTGCCCTCAGGGAGCCAGTTGCCCTGGTGGCGAGTGGTACGCAGCGATGGGGCGTTAGCCGGCCCGCAGGCAGCCTTGCAGCGGGAGCGGCTACAAGCGGAAGGGGTGCTTATCACCGCCCGCGGGGTGAATCTTAAGGCCAGTGGGTTTCGGCCTTAAGCTATTTTAGCAAGGCCGAGTTATAGCGTACCTTTTTCTCTGTTTTAGTGAGTAGGCTTTGCTTAGGCTTTTGGTTGCCTTGGGCTTGAGCCTCAAGCAGCACACGGTAGGTGAGTACGGCTTGTACATATTCTCGGGTTTCATAAAAAGGAATGCTTTCCACCCACACATCAAAGGGCATATCGCGGTTATCTAACCATGCATCCACACGGTGGGGGCCGGCATTATAGGCGGCTAAGGCCAATAAGCGGTTGTTATGAAAGCGTTCCAACATACGCTGCACATAGGTGCTTCCTAGTTCGATACTGCGTTTGGGTTGTTTCAATTGCGCTTGCGAGGGCGCTGCTTCCTGGCGCCAGTTGGCAATTTGGCGCGCTGTGCCTGGCATCACTTGCATCAAGCCCACTGCCCCCGCATGGGATACCACATGGTGCTGATAAGCGCTTTCTCGACGGGCAATAGCCATGAGTAGGTAAGGATCCACTTTGGCACTTTTGCCAGCTTGTTGGAAACCATCCGCAAAGGCTAAAGGAAAGCGCCAACTTAGGGTGTTGGCATCCTTCATTTGAATGGCGGCATCCACGGTGAAGCCAGGCCAACCTTGCTGTAAGGCGTAATTGGCAAGGGCGGGTGCCACGTTGGGCTCTTGCCTCATCCAATGCAGCCACTCGCTGCGCGCAAGCCCCGTTTCTCCCATGGCCATTAGCCAATGAATACGTGCTAGGCGCTCATTCTTTGGAGGCTGTGCCACTGAGGGCGGTGTTTGATTATTTAAGGCATAGGGTTGCTTAACCTCGTCCGCGGCCAGAAACGCCCAGAAGGTGCGTCGTTGGGCCGCTTTTTCAAAGGTTTGCTGTGCCAGTTTTGTTTGCCCCGTTTCTTGCAGTGCGCGGGCGAGCCAATATTGCCAGCGAGGGTCATTGCGCTTGCTTTCATCAAACCGGCGAATGTAGGTGACCACCCGCGGCCAATCCTGCTGCCGAATG
>CALEAR010000116.1 GCA_937943665.1 uncultured Alcanivoracaceae bacterium | reverse complement strand
TGTTTTGCGATGACCTTTCCTTTGAAGAAGGGGAGGGTGGCTATAAGCACCTTAAATCCGTGATGGAAGGCTCCATTGAGTTGCCGCCCGAGAATATTCGCATTTATGCCACCTCAAATCGCCGCCACTTAATTCCTCAAACCCATGGGGATAATGCAGGCGGCGGGGTGAAAGGAGGGGAGTTGCACCTAGGTGATGCCTTAGAGGAGAAAATTTCCCTAGCGGATCGCTTTGGCTTAAGGCTATCTTTTTACCCTATAAGCCAGCAGCAGTATTACGCCATGATAGATCACCTCTTTCCAGAGGTGGAAGATAGAGAGCAGCT
The DNA here is from genome assembly GCA_937943665.1 of uncultured Alcanivoracaceae bacterium. Taxonomy (GTDB): domain Bacteria; phylum Pseudomonadota; class Gammaproteobacteria; order Pseudomonadales; family Alcanivoracaceae; genus CALEAR01. The sequence continues at coordinate 5,485 of CALEAR010000116.1, read as the reverse complement.
GCATATTGTGGCGCAACGTTTTGCCACCGAAAAAGGCGGCCGTTCCGCACGCACCGCGCGGCAGTTTTGGAATCAATACGCCGGCACCTTATAGGATAAGTTGGCCGCCAATAAAAAAGCCCGAGCTAATGCTCGGGCTTTTTTTTGGTGAACCTTAAGCTTAGAAGCTGAAGCGTGCACCTACGTTTACTACAACGCCATCAGCTTCCACAGGGATGGCAAGGCCAGCCACGGCAGCTAACTTATCGTTGAACTTGTATAAACCTTCACCTTGGAAAAGCACTTCGTCTTTTATTTTGCGTGAAGTGGGTGTGCTTTTAGCAGCGTAACGAACGGCACCGCGTACTTCGAGTTCGTTGTTAAGTGCGGCACGTACACCACCTTCCACCACAGGGCGTAGGCCTTTCTTGTAATAGCTATCTGCTAAGGAGAACTGGCCATATAGGTGCAAAGTGTTATCTAAAGGCGCGAAGAAGCCCACGCCACCGCTGCGGCCTTTGATGAGGTAATCATCTTCAGCGGTTACATAAATTTGATCCGCCACTTGGTAAGAACCTTTTAAACCCCACTGGTGTGTGTCTGGGTCAGTCCAGATTTGGTACCCAGCTTCACCGTAGGTGTAGCTAATGTTGGTGTTAGCGGGCGCAGCATTGGCTGCAAAAGGGGCGCTGATGATAACAGCGGCAAGTAAGCTGCGTAATTTCATAACATTATCCTTTATAGGTTGTTCAAAGGTAATTTAACTTGTGGCTAAAAGCGTTTGGCTTATGAGCGCGTAATGCCGAGCATGATGCCGTGAAAGAGGAAAGAAATAAAGTATTAACCAAATAAAAACTTAACATTTTTAACAGGTTTTACTTATTTAAAAGGGTTTTGAAAAATAATACCTTAAAATAATATGCTTTAAATAAAAGCGTGCTAACGCCCGAAGATTCAGGCTTTGCAGGCTAAGGTGTTGTCGTTGGTATGGGGGGTGATGAAAAGAATTTGAAAGTAAGTGTAAAAAGAGGTGAAGTGGTGCTCGAAATGCCTCTTAAATCGTGGAACTTCTTTCGAAAGTATGGTCATATTATCTACCGGCGACGGTTCTTGATACCCCCCCCCTTCAAGTCGTCGCCGTTTGGTCTCGACGCTTTCCCCAGAGCGAGCGAGACATCTCTAACCCTGGCAGCCCAGTACCCTTCCCCCTATATAGGCTGCCAGGGTTTTTTTTATCTATTCAAGATCTTCTAAACCAAGCCAATTGCCAATGAGCCCCCAGGCTTCTTCTGTCCCCAAACCGCTAGTGGCAGAGAACAGCTGAAAGGTAATAAAAGGGTTGTTGGCCAAAGGCGCTTGGGCCTTATGTAAGGCTGCCTTGGCGGCACCAAAGCTTAGTTTATCCGCCTTAGTGAGCAAAATATGCAGTGGCATTTGGGAGGCCGTGGCCCAATCGATCATCATTTCATCAAAGGCTTTGAGGGGGTGGCGCACATCGGTGAGCAAAATAATCCCCTTAAGGCTTTCACGCTTAGCAAGGTAGCCATTAATATTTTTTTGCCAGTTTTGGCGCATTTGCTGGCCCACCTTGGCATAGCCGTAGCCCGGCAAATCCACCAAGCGGCGCAGCTCATCCACGGCAAAAAAATTAAGCAGCTGGGTTCGCCCTGGGGTTTTAGAGGTACGCGCCAAGCTCTTTTGTGAGGTAAGGCGGTTTAAAGCGCTAGATTTCCCCGCATTGGAGCGCCCCGCAAAGGCGATTTCATAACCTTCATCGGGAGGTGCCTGCTGGGGCGTTTGTGCGCTGGTTAAAAACTGCGTTTGTTGCAAAATTCTGGCAATGGGATGCATGGATGTCTCGGTACTGAGTGAATGAAGATTGAGGCTTCGTATAAGGCAAAGTATAGGGGGCTTTTTGTCCCTTGCCACCTTTTTGCCGGTATTAAGGGGCAGAAATTGCGCAAATCGGGTATGCCCTCTGCGTCTTGTGGTATATAATGCCGCCAAATTTAAATTGTGGAAGCCACATTTGGTATGGTTGTGCTGCTTGCACAGTGTGTATTCACGCAAAATAGTTAGTTGACAACAAAAGGAAACGCCATGAAATCCTTGAGGCTCGTTACTCTTTTATTAGCAGGTTTGTTCGCCGCTAGCGCCCATGCTGCTGGGGATCCCGATGCAGGTAAAGAAAAATCTGCAGTATGTGCGGCATGCCATAATGCAGATGGCAACAGTTCCATCACTGAATATCCAAAAATTGCAGGCCAGGGTGCGCCTTACTTGGTGAAGCAGCTTAAAGATTATAAGAGCGGTGCCCGTGAAGATGCTGTAATGGCCGGTATGGTGGCAACGCTTTCTGAAGAAGATATGGAAGATCTAGCCGCTTATTTTGCTAGCCAGAAGATTCAGCCGGGTGCTGCGGATCCTGAGTTAGTGGAAGAAGGCGAGCGTATTTTCCGCGGTGGTAACATTGAAACCGGCGTACCTGCGTGCACAGGTTGCCATGGCCCTGCGGGTGCCGGTGTGGCAGCGGCAAAATTCCCTGCGTTAGCGGGTCAGCATGCGGAATACATTGAGCGCGAGCTAAAAGCCTTCCGTGCGGCTGGTCGCGATGATTTAGACGCAGAGCGTTACCGCACCAACGATACAGATGATGAAGATGCTCTTGGCATGATGCAGGCCACTGCAGCCAAAATGACGGACCGTGAAATCCGTGCGGTGTCTAGCTTCATCAGCGGATTATCCAAGTAATTCGTGAAGCATCACAAAAAGGCAGCACGGCGCTGCCTTTTTTTATGCACATTTATTGTGTGTTAGCGAGTAATAATTTATAACCTTAGGGAATGTTTGGCCGCTTTGCTTGTCATAAGTGTGCTTTTACATAATTGTTTTGCCTATGCGAACGCATTGGTGTTTTAGTTAGTGCTTTATTAAGGAGAAAGTAATGAAGCAGGCATTTGCTGGTGTGATGGCCTTAGTATTGATGGTGGCCACGGGGCTCGCGCAAGCGGCACCTAGCCGTTTTGTGGAGGGTACCCACTATCAAACCCTATCCACCACGGTGAATACCCATGATCCCGATAAGATCGAAGTACGTGAGTGTTTTTATTATGGCTGCCCAGCGTGCTATAGCGCTGAAGCTGTGGTGAATGATTGGCTAGGTAAAAAAGCCGATGATGTGGATTTTGTACGCACCCCCATTACCTTTATTCGTGGTTCAGAGCCCTTGGCCCGCGCCTATTATGTGGCAGAAGCCGCCGGCATATTAGAAGAAGTGCACAAGCCGATTTTTGATGCGCTCCATAAGCACCGCGAAAACCTCTTCCTAAAAGAGCCGCTACAAAAGTTTTTTGAAAACTATGGCGTTTCTGCCGAAGAGTTTGAGAAGCTTTATGATTCCTTCAGCGTGAACACAAAGCTTCGCCAAGGAGATACCGCTTCCCGTGATTACCGCCTCACTGGTGTTCCTTCCTTCACAGTAAACGGTAAGTACGTGGTGTTGCGTCAAAACTTACGTAATGAAGCGGAAACCTTCCAAGTGATTGATTACCTCGTTAACAAAGAGCGTAATGCAAAGTAATGCGTAATCACTCCTCAGCGCAAACACAGGCCCGCCCGTTTTCTTTAGTGAAGCCGGGCCGGCTACAACGGGTGCGTGAGCCACGCACCACAGCCTTGCCCGCTGAAAACTTAAAGCTGCTCAGCTTCAATATTCAGGCGGGTATAGGCACGCGCAAGTTTAGTGAATACATTACGGGCAGCTGGAAGCACTTAAAGGCAGCCCGTAATAACCGCAAAAACATTGAGCGTATTGCTGAGGTCATTCAACATTACGATTTGGTGGCATTGCAAGAAGTGGATGGCGGCAGCCATCGTTCCCAATTTGTGAACCAAATTGTGCACCTGGCCAACCGTGGGGAATTCCCATTTTGGCATCAGCAGTTGAATCGTAACCTAGGTAACTGGGGGCAGTTTAGTAATGGCTTACTCAGCCGTTTAGTGCCCTACAGTGTGGAAGATTACCGGTTACCAGGGTTGCCTGGGCGCGGTGCCTTTATAGCGAAATACGGTAACCCAGAGCTACCTCTTGTGGTGGTGGGTGTGCATCTCGCCCTGAGTGAAAAACGCCGTAATGAACAGCTCGCTTTTTTACGAGATCAGCTAAAAACCTACCCTTATGTGATCATTATGGGGGATTTCAACTGCACCCATGATGAGCTCATCTGTTCACCCTTATCTGAACTTGATCTGCAACTTAACCCAGTGGCGCCCACTTATCCGAGTTGGTCTCCAGCGCAGCCCATTGATCATATCTTAGTGAGCGAAGGCCTACGTGTGTCGCAAAAAGCTGTGCTTGATGATTGTTTGTTATCCGATCATTTGCCGGTGGAAACAGAAATCTGGGTGCCAGAGGATGTGCGCCGCGCTTCGGAAGCTGCGAACTTTTAAACCGCGTTAGCCCCTATTTTGTGATAAGGTTCTCTTTTTTGTGAATCTAGGCGCCTGAGTGTGCCAGCATGCGGCATGGTTATGGAACGTTACATTCAATGGGTGTTGTTGGCATGGTTAGCACTAATGATCAGTGCCTGCGCCAGCCGGCCCACACTTTCCGGTGATCCCATTTATCGCTTATCGGTGCCGAACTTACTTGAGGCCATGGAGGAATCCCGGTTTGAGCCCGTGGAGCTTGAGGGCAAGCTCTACCTTGGTTTCGAGAGCAAGGGGGAGTACGCTTGGTACGGCATTCAAGCCTTGGATCAGCGCCATGAGCAAGGGATGGATGTGGTGTTTTCACAACTGCATGCTAGCCACCGTTTTCGTCCTTATTTACGCTCCGGTGAACCCGTTGCCGTGGTGAGCCACGAAGAGCTACAAAGCACCTTTGATCAACTGTTTGAGTGGATTATCCCCACCACCCCTTATTTAGCGCTGCAAATTCAAATGGAGGGGGAGGCGCGTTTTGTATGGCGCGATGAAGAGGGTGAAATCCAAGTGAGCTCTCGTCAAGCCACGTACACAGAAGTGTTCATGAGTTTGGATGAAGAACAACTGCTTTTGCGGTTGATCAGCTTGCTTGAAAGGGAAGAAGAGAGCGTGCTCATTGAGCTTTCTGCGGATGAGCCAGGGGCTGTGGGGTGGGCCTACTTACCGCAAGGTGGGCAAAAGGTGGTGCTCATTCAATTGCCCATGGATAGCGAAGGCAGCACGCCAGTGGCCAAGGTAACGCTGAAATCCTTAGATCACATTGTGCTCAGAAGCCATTTACTGACGTTAATTAAAAACCCCGTTTCCACGGTGCGGCGTTTGCTTGGCCATGTGGAAGATGCGGTGGTGGGTTTGTTTCGCCGCGGGCCCAAGGCAATTTCCCCACAAGCGCCATTGGCCCAAGGGGTGAATATGGATCTTAAAGCCTGGGAAAACACCTTGGATTTACTCACTCGCACGCGCAGTTAGCCGGGCACAATTGATTTCGTTGTGGGCGGTGAGGCCTTTTTTAATCACTTAG
>CALEAR010000115.1 GCA_937943665.1 uncultured Alcanivoracaceae bacterium | reverse complement strand
CCCACTGGTGATATTGAGGTGGTGGGGCACACCTTAACGGTGCATAACACCTCCGATACGCCTCCTTTTGAGCTAGATGAGTATTCTCAAGCGGGGGAAGAGGTGCGTTTGAAGTACCGCTATATGGATTTGCGCCGTCCTGAAATGCTGAAAAGCTTTCAATTCCGCTCCAAGTTAACCTCTGCCATTCGCCGTTATTTAGATAACGCCGGCTTTTTGGATGTGGAAACCCCCATTCTCACGAAAGCCACTCCAGAGGGAGCGCGAGATTATTTGGTGCCAAGCCGCACCTATCCGGGCAGCTTCTTTGCTTTGCCCCAATCCCCGCAGCTGTTCAAACAGCTCTTAATGGTGGCGGGGTTTGATCGCTATTACCAAATTGCAAAGTGCTTCCGCGATGAAGATTTACGTGCGGATCGCCAGCCAGAATTCACACAGATCGATATTGAAGCCTCCTTTGTGGAAGAGAAGGATATTATGTCTCTCACCGAAGGCATGGTGCGTGAGGTATTCCAAGAGCTACTAGAGGTGGATTTGGGTGAATTCCCCACCATGAGTTATGCGGAGGCCATGCGCCGCTTTGGCTCGGATAAGCCTGATTTACGTATTCCGCTAGAATTGGTGGATATTGCCGATTTGCTGCAAAACGTGGAGTTTAAGGTGTTTTCTGGCCCGGCCAATGACCCGAAAGGGCGTGTGGCTGCCTTAAAGGTGCCTGGTGGGGTAACGCTAAGCCGTAAAGAAATCGATGATTACACCAAGTATGTGGGCATTTATGGGGCGAAGGGCCTGGCCTACATTAAGGTGAATGATCTTTCCCAAGGTGAGGAAGGGTTGCAATCCCCCATTTTGAAGTTCCTCACGCCTGAAGCCATTCAGGGCATTCTGGAGCGCACTGGCGCTGCCACGGGCGATATTATTTTCTTTGGCGCCGATAAAGCCAGCATTGTGAATGAGGCCTTAGGTGCCTTGCGCGTACGCTTAGGTCATGATTTACAATTGCTCACCACAGAATGGGCACCCCTGTGGGTGGTGGATTTCCCCATGTTTGAACGCGATGACGAGGGCAACCTAGCGGCCATGCACCACCCCTTTACACAGCCTGCTTGCTCTGTGGAAGAGGTGGCAGCCAACCCAGAAGCGGCCCTTTCCCGCGCCTATGATATGGTGCTAAATGGCACCGAACTTGGTGGCGGCTCCATTCGTATTCACGATCGCAAAATGCAAATGGCCATTTTGGAGCTCTTGGGCATTAGCAAAGAAGAAGCGGAAGAAAAGTTTGGCTTCTTGCTCAATGCGCTGCGCTACGGTGCGCCACCCCATGGCGGTTTAGCCTTTGGGTTGGATCGTATGGTGATGCTGATGACAGGCCGCGAATCCATTCGCGATGTGATCGCATTCCCCAAAACCCAAACCGCTTCTTGCCCCATGACACATGCACCTGCGGAAGTGAGTGCAGCACAGCTGCGTGAGCTTTCCTTAGGGATTCGTAAGCCAGAAGCATAAATCACAGACGGCCCTGCCTCAGGGCCGTTTTCGTATGAGTTAACACATTTATGAGGAACTTATGGCTGGTCACAGTAAATGGTCGAATATTCGCCACCGTAAGGCCGCGCAGGATGCCAAACGCGGCAAAATCTTTACGAAACTCATTCGTGAAATCACGGTAGCGGCCCGCGAAGGTGGCGGCGATGCGGCAGATAACCCTCGCTTGCGTGCGGTGGTGGATAAAGCTCTATCCGCCAACATGACACGGGATACCATTGAAAGAGCCATCAAACGCGGTATTGGCGAAGATGATGGCGGTAACATGTCCGAGATCACCTACGAAGGCTATGGCCCCGGGGGTGTGGCGGTGCTCGTGGAAACCATGACGGATAACGTTAACCGCACCGTGGGGGAAGTGCGCCATGCCTTCACCAAAAGTGGCGGTAACTTGGGGACCAACGGTTCTGTGGCCTACTTGTTCACCAAACGTGGCGAAATTATTTTCCCACCTGGGGTGGATGAGGATCAGCTCATTGAAGTGGCCCTAGAAGCAGGTGCTGAGGATGTGGAAAGCGAAGAGGATGGCTCCTTTATCGTGGTGACAGCACCGGATAACAGCTTTGGCCAGGTGGTGGATGCCCTGCGCGAGGCCGGTTTAGAGCCTGCTAACGCAGAAGTGACCATGCACCCGAGCACCTTGGCAGAGGTAGACCTTGAAACCGCTGAATCCATCACCAAATTAATAGATCACCTAGAAGATCTGGATGATGTTCAGGAGGTTTACACCAATGTCAGCTTCCCCGAGGAATACGAAGGGTAATGATATAAAGGTGGCTCTTGGAGCCCAAGGGGCCTATTAACGGGGGCGGTAAATGGTTTCAAATTGTGTGCAAAACGCTGAAACAGTAATGAATATAAGCGTTCTAGCTTGATTAAATGAAACCTAAAATATGTGTTATCATACCCGCCCGTTGCCGAATAGGCAGAGCATTAACTCGTTGAAAGGTTGGGCCAACACCCACCTTAGAAGCCAATGACTGCACAGTCTTTAAATCTTATTGATACGCAAAATAATTTGAATGTGGTAGAGCTGAGCGCCGAGGAGCGCCAAGCATATCGTGAGCGCATTAAAACCTTGCTGAAAGAGCGAGATGCGGTATTAGTGGCGCATTATTACACAGACCCTGAAATTCAATCCCTCGCGGAGGAAACCGGGGGCTGTGTGGCGGATTCCTTAGAAATGGCACGCTTTGGTCGTGAGCATGAGGCGAAGACCCTTGTGGTGGCAGGTGTGCGCTTTATGGGCGAAACTGCAAAGATTTTAAGCCCTGAAAAGCGAGTCATTATGCCCACATTAGAGGCCACTTGTTCCTTGGATGTGGGTTGTCCTGCTGATGAATTTGCCGCTTTCCGTGAACAGTATCCTGATCGTACCGTGGTGGTATACGCCAACACTTCTGCGGCTGTGAAGGCCCAAGCGGATTGGGTGGTAACATCAAGCATTGCGGTGGAGCTGCTTAAACACTAGGATCAGCAAGGCGAAAAGATTTTATGGGCACCAGATAAACACTTAGGTGATCAAGTGATGCGTGCCTCTGAGGCCGATGTGGTGTGCTGGGATGGTGCCTGTATTGTGCACGAAGAATTTAAATCCCAGGGTGTGGTGGATCTGAAGAAGCTGTACCCCGATGCCGCCGTGTTGGTGCACCCGGAATCCCCTAAATCGGTGATTGCCTTAGCCGATGTGGTGGGCTCCACTTCGCAGCTTATTAAAGCCGCGCAGGAGCTACCCCACGAGCGTTTAATTGTGGCCACAGATAAGGGCATTTTTTATAAGATGCAGCAAATGGTGCCTGAAAAAACCTTAATGGAGGCGCCCACTGCTGGTTCTGGTGCTGAATGTCAGAGCTGTGCACAGTGTCCTTGGATGGCCATGAACGGTTTAGAAAACCTATGCCAAGTATTGGAAGCTGAGGATGCCGCCAGTCAAGAAATCTTTGTGGCGCCGGATTTAGCAGAAAAGGCCATGGCACCTTTAACGCGTATGTTGGAGTTTGGTGCTTCTTTAAATCGCTAAGGTTGGCAACTTCACTAAAAAAGGGTGCTGATGCACCCTTTTTTTATGCCTTTTATCGGCGGCGTTGGCGCTTTTCACGACGCCGTAATACAAACCACAGGCTTAAGGTTACCAAGGAAACCGCCAATAAAATCAAGCTTGCCACGGCGTTAATATCGGGCTTCACCCCTAAGCGCACAGAGGAGAAGATCTCCATGGGGAGGGTGCTGGCCCCTGGGCCGGAAACAAAGCTAGCAATCACCAAATCATCTAAGGAGAGGGCGAAGGCCATCATGGCGCCCGCCACTAGGGCAGGGGCTATCATGGGCACTGTGATCACAAAGAAGATCTTCCACGGCCTTGCGCCAAGATCCATGGCCGCTTCCTCAATGGATTTATCAATTTCGCGCAAACGGGAGGACACAATAATGCTCACATAGGCGGTGCTAAAGGTGGTGTGGGCAATCCAAATGGTGATGGTGCCTCTTTCCATGGGCCAGCCGATAAGTTGCGCCATGGCCACAAATAAGAGCAATAAGGCTAACCCTGTGATCACCTCTGGCATTACCAAAGGGGCGGTAACCATGCCAGCAAATAAGGTGCGCCCGCGAAAGTGGCTAAAACGAGTGAGCACCAAGGCCGCCAAAGTGCCTAAGGCCGTGGCGGCAATGGCGGTGTAAGTGGCAATTTTTAAGGAATGAAACACCGCAT
>CALEAR010000114.1 GCA_937943665.1 uncultured Alcanivoracaceae bacterium | reverse complement strand
GGAAAATCAGTGAATGCAAAAGGGGGGCCCATTGAAGTGATCACTAAAGGGCGCCATGACCCTTGCGTGGGGGTGCGTGCCACACCCATTGCTGAGGCCATGATGGCCTTGGTGTTAATGGAACATTGCCTGCGTCAGCGAGGACAATGCGGCGATGTGGTTCCCCCTTTATCTCCTATTCCCGCAGGGCACGATGACGCCTATTGATCCTTCCCATGGTTCACATCGTTAAGGTGTGAACCATGTTTGGTATCCCTCACTATGGGGCCATGTCGGCCTACTACTTTTTATATTATGCCTTATTGGGGGTGTTGGTTCCTTATTGGTCCTTGTATTTACAGGGCAGGGGATTTACGCCTTGGGAAATTGGCATACTGCTTTCTGTACCCCACATTACCAAGTTAGGTGCTCCCAACCTATGGGGTTGGTTGGCAGATAGTACCGGTGATCGCCGTCGCATTATTCAGATGGGGAATTTTTGTGCCGCTTTGATTTTTCCTGCGGTATTTATTGCCCATGGCTTTTGGGCCATGGTGCTAGTGTTGGCGGGATACAGTTTCTTTTGGAATGCAGTGATGGCCCAGTGTGAAGCTTTGGTGCTTTCCACCTTAGGATCACAAAGCCACCGTTATAGTTGGATTCGGCTGTGGGGGTCCGTGGGGTTTGTGTTTACCGTGCTGTTGTTGGGGTGGTGGGTTAAAGCACAAGGCGTGAGAGTGATTGCTGTGTGCATGGGCGCCTTATTGGTGTGTTTGTGGTTGGCAAGTGTGGCGCTACCCCGTGGAGATGTTGTTGAACGTCGTCGCAAAAGCCCAACACCCTTGTGGCCCATGCTCAAGCAGCCGGCGGTGTTGGCTTTTTTGGCGGCGGGTTTGTTAATGCAATTTTCCCATGGGCCTTACTATGGCTTCTTTACCTTGTATTTGGATAACGCTGGGGTTGCCACACAGTGGGTGGGTGTGCTTTGGACCATTGGTGTGTTGGCGGAAATTATTTTGTTTTTAGGAATGGCGTGGTTATTGCGCAGGTTTTCCGTGAAAGCCTTATTGGTGGGTAGCTTGGGCCTAACGGTACTGCGCTGGGGGATTATGGGTACAGGCACACTGCATGGGGGTTGGCTTGTTGTGGCGCAATGCTTACATGCTGCTAGCTTTGCTTGCTATCACGCCAGTGCCATGGCGTGGTTGCATGGCTATTTTCCCACTGCGTTGGCGGGACGTGCTCAAGGGGTGTATGCCAGTTTTTCCTTGGGGGCGGGTTGGGCTCTAGGAGCCACCATCGCTGGCGCCCTGTGGGAGGCTTGGCAGCAATATACCTTTTGGTTGGCGGCGGGGGCCGCAGCAGTGGCCTTGCTGTTGCTATGGGCCTTATTGCCCACAGCAACAACGAAAGCGGTAGCTAGCTGAGGGCTTTTTCGCCCGCTTCTAAGGTTTGCAAAATCAGAGTGTTAATGGTCATGGGGCCCACACCACCAGGCACAGGGGTATAGGCTGCCACACGCTGTTTTAGCCCTTCGGTGATTTCAATATCTCCAATGCCACCTGGGTGGTATCCTGCGTCCACCACCACGGCACCGTCTTTAATCCAATCCGCTTGAATGAATTCGGGCTTGCCCACGGCACCAATAATAATATCCGCATTGCGCACATGGGAAGCTAGATCCTGAGTGCGAGAGTGGCAAATGGTAACGGTGGCATTAGCGCCGAGCAGCATCATGGCCATGGGGCGGCCAAGAATGGGGCTGCGACCCACCACTACAGCATGCTTGCCTTCAATGGGAATATCGTAGTGTTTAAGAATGCGCATAATGCCTTGAGGAGTGGCGCTGCCATAAGCCGGTTCACCCATGCTCATGCGGCCAAAGCCCAGGCAAGTAACTCCATCCACATCTTTTTCTAAGGCGATGGCATCAAAGCAGGCGCGCTCATTAATTTGGCTAGGCACAGGATGTTGCAGCAAGATGCCATGCACATCAGGGTTGTTATTGAGCGCTTCAATCTCGGCGAGCAATTCTTCTGTGGTGGTGTTTTCACCAAGCTCAATGGCTAAGGGTTCAATGCCCACACGGCGGCAGGCATTACCTTTCATCTTTACATAGGTGGCAGAAGCTGGGTCTGCTCCCACTAATATGGTGGCAAGGATGGGGGTGCGGCCTTGCGCAAGTTCCTTTAACTTTGCAACGCGTTCACTAATTTGCTGTTCAAATTGCTGGGCGAGCTGTTTGCCATCTAATACTAGAGCGCTCATAAGAGGGATCTCCTCAAGGTGTCTACCAAAGGCCAAAAATAGAAAATAAGAAGGGGCCAATTCTCGCACGACCACAACAAGGGTGCAAAAATAATCTAAAGAAGGGGGAAAGAAGAATAAATATTGTGCTTTTGTTGATTTAATGTGCAAACGAACCAGTGAGGGCAGCTTATTGTGTTTTTGCGCTTGACCAAGGCCAGGGAAGCCACTAATATCTCGCACCACACATCGGGGTGTAGCGCAGCCTGGTAGCGCACC
>CALEAR010000113.1 GCA_937943665.1 uncultured Alcanivoracaceae bacterium | reverse complement strand
AGCTTGCAAATTGGTGATACTTGGACAGAAGAAATTGAAGCCGTTGAGTTTGGCCGTATTGCCGCTCAGGCTGCTAAGCAGGTAATTGTACAAAAGGTACGTGAGGCTGAACGTGCGCAGGTGGTGGAAGAATACCGCGATCGCGTGGGTGAGCTTATTAGCGGCCTAGTGAAGAAGGTTACCCGCGATAGCATTATTTTAGATTTGGGCAACAATGCTGAGGCTCTGATCCCTCGTGATCAAATGATCCCTCGTGAAGTGGTGCGTCAAAACGATCGCGTGCGAGCGTATTTGTCTGGCGTTAACCCTGAAAGCCGTGCTTGCCCAGAAATGCTCATTGAGCTTTTTAAAATTGAAGTGCCTGAAATTGGCGAGGAATTAATTGAGCTTAAGGGTGCCGCTAGGGATCCAGGCTCACGCGCCAAAATTGCAGTAAAAACCAATGACCAGCGCATTGATCCCGTTGGTGCCTGTGTGGGTATGCGTGGTGCGCGAGTTCAAGCGGTGTCTAACGAGCTCGCCGGCGAGCGTGTGGATATTGTGTTGTGGGATGCTAACCCCGCACAGTTTGTTATTAATGCCATGCAGCCCGCTGAAGTGGTTTCCATTGTGGTGGATGAAGAAAGCCGTTCCATGGATGTGGCGGTGGAAGATGAATCCGCCTTGGCGCAAGCCATTGGCCGCGGTGGTCAGAACATTCGTTTAGCTTCAGAGCTCACTGGCTGGGAGCTGAATGTGATGACAGTGGAAGAAGCCGAGGCCAAGCATCAGCAAGAAAGCCAGCAAGCCTTAGAAACATTTATCGAGTATCTCGATGTGGATGAGGAACTCGCTCAAGTATTAGTGGAAGAAGGCTTTAGCACCTTAGAAGAGGTGGCTTATGTGCCGGCTGAAGAAATGCTTGAAATCGATGGCTTTGATGAAGAAATCGTTGAAGCGTTGCGTCAACGTGCTAAGAACGCCTTGTTAACACGTGCGTTAGCATCGGAGGGTCGCTTATTACATGGCCAGCCCGCAGATGACCTGTTAAACATGGATACCATGACACGTGAACTTGCCGCTCAGTTAGTGGAGAAAGGCATTGTGAGCATGGAAGATTTAGCCGAGCAAGCCGTTGACGATTTACTCGAGATTGAAGGTGTAACGGAGGAGCGTGCCGCTGAGTTGATTATGATAGCGCGCGCCCCTTGGTTTGAGGAATAATTTGCCGTGGCTTAAGTAAGGGCTTTGGGCCCCATTCACTGTGAAGCAGCCAGGCAATAGGAGAAGGTTTGGATATGGTAGATACCACCGTTAAGTCACTAGCAGAAAGC
>CALEAR010000112.1 GCA_937943665.1 uncultured Alcanivoracaceae bacterium | reverse complement strand
GAGCGCTACCTTGACATGGTAGAGGTCCCCAGTTCGAATCTGGGTAGTCCTACCACCCCCCTTAAAAACACAGGCTTACCAGCACAAGCCATTCCTGCAAGCACCTTGCACCTCAAGTTATTGATATCGGGTTGCCGAAAAGTTACCTCGAGTTAGTACATTGGGTGCTTCATATATCAAATGGGGCCCATGGCACCTGAATATCTTTCAACGGCTCAGGTTCAGCCATCTAGGTCGCACCACTACCATTTCGCATTGTTAGACAAAACCTGCCACGGATTCATCGCACCTTGCTAATAACCCAGCTAAAAAATAAACCAAAAACAAAACGTTGCGCATCCACCTGCAATGGTGTTAATACAACCGATATGAAGGGAAAATTTTTTCGCCTTCAGCCGCAAAAAAATATTGACCGAAAAAATAAATTGGCATTATTTTACCCCTGCTTAATTCTTTGATGGACTAAAACAGGGCAAGACTATGGCCAAAAACCTCATGAAACTTTCCGTGTTAGGACTCAGCGGTATGGCGTTAGCTCAATCACTCACCGGATGCGCTAGCATTGTGAGCAAGTCCGATTACCCCGTGGCACTAGCCAGCAATGTGCCCGAGGCCGAGGTTACCATTCGTGATCGCCACGATAAGGTGGTGGAAAAGGTGCAAACCCCTGCCACTGTGTACCTGCCTGCAAAAGCCGGATACTTCAAGTCAGCGCAATACACCTTTGCGTTTGAAAAGCCTGGCTATGAAGCCTCGGAGGAAAGCCTAAAGGCCAAATTAGACCCTTGGTATGTGGGAGGCAACTTCCTACTTGGCGGCTTAATTGGTTGGGTGATTGTGGATCCCGCCACCGGCGCCATGTGGAAGCTAGATAAAGAAGTGCAAGGTAATTTAGTGGAGAAACAAACCGCTCAAACTGAATAAGCCTTCCCCACCGAGCTCGCCCCGGCGAGCTCGGCATCTGCGTTACCAAAGCGCCATTAAAGTGTAAAACCCCGCCAAACTCACCACCACAGAAACCAACATGTTCGGTATAAAGTAAGCGCAAGCTATGCTAAATAGCGTGGCATACACATAAGGATTTTGGGGCAGCTCCCCTATACCGCCGCCATTCAAAATAATGGGTCCACAAATAGCAGTGAGCAAACACGGGGCCGAATAAGCTAACCCTTGGCGCACTAAACGGGGGATCACCAAGGGCAACCGCGGTTCTAACAACACATAGCGGTGGGTAAATACCACCAACATTAAACAACCAATTAACAACCAAATCATGAGGGCTCTCCCAAGGCATGTTTCACCGCTAAGGCCGCTGCCATACCGAGTAACCCTGCTATCACCATGGCGCCACCCACCGCAGCACTATTGAGCACCAAGGAAAGTACGAGTGACACCAACACCCCCACCAGGGTGCTCATATTTTTGATCATGGGCACCACAATGGCTACAAAGGTGGCCACAATGGAAAACTCCAAATGATACGCCTCAAGGTTGGGCACACTGGAAGCTAAAACCACTCCTGCTATGGTGAACAGCAACCAACAGCAGTAAAAACATATTCCCGCCCCCATAAGATACGGAAAGCGATACTCCTTACGCCCCACGGCTAGCGCAAACAATTCATCAGTGAGCAAAAAACCAATGGGTAAGCGCTGCCACAGCGGCAAGTGAGACACCTTATCCCTTAACACCAATCCATACAGCAGATGTTGAGCGGTGATCACGGCCACGGTGAGCACAATGGCAAGAAACCCACTGCCCGCCGCAAGCATGCTAATGGTAACCAGCTGGGCAGCACCGGCAAATACAAATACCGATAGCCCCACCCCTTGCCATGCGGTGAGTCCAGAATTCACTGCCATGGAGCCTGCCAATAAGCCCCAGGGCATCACGGCTAAACAGAGGGGTAATATATGCGCCGCACCGCGCCAAAACAAAGAGCTTTTCCTCATACTACAAACGCACTGTGAGTTGATAATCGTGAATCAGCCGTAATTCATTGTAATCGCTAGCAACAGTTTCACGGGGGGTAAGTACAAAGTGCGAGCGCCGTTCACGGGCAATGCTTTGGTGTTCGCTATAAATTTGAAACAGCCAAATATCCGCATCCCATGGAAAAGCCTGAGCTTGCCAGTGGGCCAAGGCACTAAAAGTTTGCCCTGGATGTTCAATGGCATGCATATAAAAAGCTTGTGCTGCCTGCTTCACTTGGCTGTGAAGCAGGGGCACTTCCTCCACCGGCGCCATGGGCACCGCCTTTGCTTCGGGAATTTCCACAACGCTATGTGAGGCGGGCAAATGAGCCACTAAGGCAGATAACACCTGCTGGTGTTCTACCCTCTCCACCTGAGCATAAGCCGCCAACGGCAAGGGGCTTGCCACGTTTAACAAGGTGGGCACCTGGCTGCGTTGAGCATAGGGTTGCCAAGTGTGGTCCACCTTTTGACGCAAATACTTCGCCATGCCGCGCACGAGTTGCACACTGGCCTGTTGCTCGCGGAATCGCATAATCAGAGCCACTAACCGTTCTTGCACCAAACGCAAGCTACTATAGTGCTCACTCATTTGTTGTTGCCACTGGCTCACCAACAAACGACGTAAAAAACCATGGCTCCCCGCCAAAGTAATCCACTCATCAAAATCAATCATTTCAAGCCCATCGAGCAAGCGTTTTACCTGCTGTTGGGCGCGTCGATTTTCGCGGATTTTTTCCTCTAAGCCTTGCACAAAACCAAAATCACTGTGCAAGCGCTGCCACAGGCTATCAATGGCATCAGCAAAGCGGCTATTAAAATCATCCACAGCGGCACTAAGGAGCTGTTGTACCTGCTCAAGCTCCATGTAATGGCCTCGATTCTGAGCCTCCAAATAGCGGTTCACCAGATTGCGCAAATGCTCCAACAGACCCGCCATATCCGTATTAATTTGG
>CALEAR010000111.1 GCA_937943665.1 uncultured Alcanivoracaceae bacterium | reverse complement strand
GGCCCTGAAACACGCGGGCTACCAAACCATATCCTAGATAGCCTACAAGAAACGCAGAAGGTGTATTTGCCCATGGCGGCCAATAGCCGTAGCTTAAACCTTTCTAACAGCGTGGCCATTGCCGCCTATGAGGCATGGCGCCAACATGGGTTCACCATGCCGGCACCCTAGCGCTTACTGTTGATTAACTGCTTCCTCGGCCTGTTGTTGCTTGGCTTGATGATAAAGCGCATCGAAGTTAATAGGCTGCAATAACAGCTGAGGGAAGGTGCCCCGATTCACAAGATCCGACACTGCTTCGCGGGCATAGGGAAAGAGTAAGTTAGGACAATAAGCTCCGAGTAGGTGCTCAAGCTCTTCTCCTTGGAAACCTTGAGCGGTGAAAATACCCGCCTGCTGAATTTCCACCAAATAAACCACCTTGTCTTCATTAGAGGCGGTAACGGTGAGCTCTAACACCACTTCGTAATCCGTGCCACTATCACCCACGCGTTGTGTGTGGGTGTTAAGCTGCAAATTCACCTGCGGCTGCCATGATTGCAAGAACACCTCTGGAGCGCCTGGCACTTCAAAAGAAATGTCCTTCACATAAATACGTTGTAATTGAAACGATGTTTCCGCACCCTGTTCACTCATTATTATTTTCCTCTGCTAGCAATTTATCCAGTTCACCCTTGGCCTCAAGGGCAAACAGCTCATCACAACCACCCACGTGGTAATCGTTAATCCAAATTTGTGGCACCGAATTACGCCCTGCCTTTTCCCGCATCTCCACGCGCTTTTCAGGCTGCTCATCCACATCAATATTGGTAAACGCCACTTGCTTCTGGTTTAACAACCCCATGGCTCGCACACAAAAAGGGCACCAGCTTGTGCTATAAACCACCACATTTGCGCTCATCTTTCGCTCCTATACCTTTTAAGGCCTTACTCTCATGGCCTTCGCACATTCATTAGCCCTTTACCACTGGCAAATTATCGCCACGCCAAGCTTGTATACCACCTGCTAGGCGATACACCTGGGTAAAACCATGCTCTTTTAATTGGCGCGAAGCGGCCGTTGCATTGGTTCCCATATTACACACTAAAATAACGGGCAATTCTTGGTGGCTTTTGATTTGCTCTAATCGATCCAAAAGCCTATCCATAGGTACATTCACGCTCCCAGGGATATGGCCTTCTCGAAAATCCTCGCTACTGCGCACATCTACTACCAACCCATTGTGACGGTTAACCAAATTCGTCACAATCTGAGCACTCACGGAACGCCCACCGCGTTTGGATTCTGTATAAAAGAAAAGTATCCACAGACCAACAAACGCTCCCACAAGTAAGGGATGATTCGTGGCAAATTCGATAAACTTATCCATACTTGATTCCGAAAATCTAAGAAACGGGGGCTAAGTATAAGCAAGGTGTGAGCATTCATCCATGCCCGTCTGCATTTAATGCTTTACACTGTAACGTTTCTGCTAAACAAAGGTGTCATTCTGTTGAAGCTGTTTTCCCATATTTGTGTGCTTGCCCTGCTGTTGAGCACCTTGTTTATTTCTCCGACCCCCGTGGTGGCCCAGGAAAATGCAAGCCCACAACAACTAAAACAACTGCGCCAGCGCATCCAACGTATGCAGGCTCAACACGATAGGGATTTACGCAAACGCGATCGCCTTTCCCACACTTTGCAACAGCAAGACAAACGCATTGCTGAGCTCGCCCGGGAGCAACAACGCCTAAAAGAGGAAGAACAAAACGCCAAACAGCGCTTAAATGAGCTAGAAACACAACAAGCACAAATGGCCGATGAACAAAGCACACAACTATCTTGGCTTAAGAAAACTGCTCAAGCCCTTTACCAACAAGGCCGTGAACCCACCCTAAAACTGTTATTAAGCCAACAAGAGCCTGATCAGGTGAGCCGTTTGCTGCGCTACCACGATTACTTTCAGCAGGCGCGCAAGCAACGATTAGATGAATTAAGAGAAGAACTCACAGAATTATTGGCTGTGGCTAAAGCCGTTCGTAATGCGCGGGCGGAATACCAACAGCAACAGCGCCACATTGCCCAGCAACAACAACGCATTGAAGCCGCCCAAAAAGAAAGAAAAAACGCCCTTGAGGAACTCAACCGCAGCCTCAGTGACCAAGCTTCCCGTATTGCACGCATGCGCCAAGATGCGGAACGGCTCGATGGTTTGCTGCAAGATATGCAAAAAAATATTGCCGATGTGCCCGCAAACCCAAGTGGGGCTCCTTTTGCCCAACTAAGGGGTAAATTACCTTGGCCCGCTAAGGGCACTATTAAGGCCCGTTACAATAGTGTGCGTGAGGGAAATATTCGCTGGTCTGGCGTGTTGCTTGATGTGCCCGATGGCACCCCAGTGAAAGCCATACATGGGGGCCGTGTAACCTATGTGGATTGGGTAAGAGGCTACGGCCTTATTACCATTATCGATCACGGCAATGGCTACTTAAGCCTTTATGGGCATAGCCAAACTTTGCTTAAAGAAGTGGGCGATTGGGTACAGCCAGGGGAAGTGATAGCCCTTGCAGGGAATTCGGGCAGCGCTGATCGCTCTGGTGTATATTTAGAAATTCGTAAAAATGGGCAACCCCTTAACCCAAGCCAATGGTGTCGTTAATCTATGAAAGCTTTACTCGCACAACATCAAGGAAGTCCCATGCGCACATTAATTCTGCTTCTACTTTTTTGCTGCTCTGCCCTTCATGCACAGCCTCCATCCTTAGATGAACAAGCTCAAGCAAAAGACATCCCTGTGGAGCAATTGCGCAATTTTGCCGAGGTGCTTGAACGTGTTCGCGCCGCCTATGTGGAAGAAATTGATGAAGCCACTTTGCTCAAGGCCGCACTCAAGGGCATGCTTGCCGAACTTGATCCACACAGCAGCTACCTTGCGCCAGAGGATTTTGAAGAATTACAGGAAAGCACGCAGGGAGAATTTGGTGGCCTCGGCATCGAAATCACCATGGATAAAGATGCCATCATTATTGTGACCCCTTTTGATGACACCCCAGCAAGCAAAGCGGGCCTTGAAGCAGGCGATCAAATTTTAGCCATCGATGGGGAAAGCGTGAAAGGCCAATCCCTAGATGAGGTGGCAAAACAACTGCGCGGCGAAGTGAATAGCGCCATCAAATTAACCATCTTACCCCGCGATGCCAAAACACCTCGCACGCTCACCCT
>CALEAR010000110.1 GCA_937943665.1 uncultured Alcanivoracaceae bacterium | reverse complement strand
TTTGGCTTTAAGCATAGTGCACTGCATGGTGTTTACCTCTTAATTCTGCCCCACAAAATATGGCGGCTAATGACTGAAAAGTCAGCTGCATGCCGTAATGCGGCTTTTCGTTTCATAAACGGCGGTTAAGTATGCCTTAACAACTAAATATCTACAAATATGGTCCCCACATTGTCAATCAATCGTGTGGAGCCAAGGAAAGCAGCCGCTAAAACACGAATTTCGCGGGTGTTTTCTTGGGCGGGTGCCAGTGTATTGGCATCGGCGATTTCAAAATAATCCACGGTGAAACCTTTGTCAGTGAGATCCTTAATGGCTGCTTCGCTAAGGGCAGCATAATCTCGATGTCCCGCCTCGATGGCTTGACGTGTGGCTTCAAGGGCGCCGTAAAGGGCTAAGGCTTGCTGCTTTTCTTCAGCGGAAAGGTAACCATTACGGGAGCTAAGCGCCAAGCCTTGGGCATCCCGCTGTGTGGGTACGCCAACCACTTCAGTGGCGAATAACTGATCCGCCACCATGCGCTTTAGCACGGCCAGTTGTTGGTAATCCTTTTCACCAAAATAGGCGTGATCCGGTGTAGCAATATGCAAGAGTTTGCTGACCACTGTGGTAACACCGCGGAAATGGCCTGGGCGCTTGGCGCCGCAAAGGCGATCCGTAAGGTGCTCCACCTCTACCCAAGTGTAGGTTTCCTGTGGGTACATTTCGGCCACGGAGGGCGCAAACAGAAGATCCGCTTGGTGTTGCTTTAGTAGGGTTTGATCTTGTTCGAGGGTGCGTGGATACGTATCAAAATCTTCATTAGGGCCAAACTGTGTGGGGTTCACAAACACACTAACAATCACTTTATCGCTGTGTTGTTTGGCGGTATCCACTAGGCGCATGTGCCCTGCGTGTAGGTTACCCATGGTGGGCACCAAGCCAACGGTAAGGCCGGCTTGGTGCCATTGGCGCACCTGCGCCCTAACGTCTTGGATGGTATGTACGGTTTTCATAACAGTGGATTAAAAACAATGTTCTTCGGCAGGGAAGGAGCCATCTTTAACAGCGGCGTCATAGGCCTGGAAGGCGGTGAGCACATCGCCATTGGCATCTTTCATAAAGTTACGCACAAAGCGTGCCACCTTGCCTGGGGTAAAGCCTAAGGCATCATGCATGACTAGTACTTGGCCATCACACTCGGGGCCCGCACCAATGCCAATCACAGGCACGGAAACGGTTTGCGTAAGTTTGGCCGCCACCTCGCGTGGCACGCATTCTAGCAAAATCACATCGGCGCCTGCGGCTTCTAAGGTTTTAGCATCTTCAATAAGCTGAGTGGCGGCATCATCACCACGGCCTTGCACGCGGTAACCACCAAAGGCATTCACCGCCTGGGGAGTAAGCCCCATGTGTACGCACACAGGCACACCATTGCGTTTTAAGGTGGTGACTGTATCAGCAAGCCATGCGGTGCCTTCAATTTTCACCATGTTAGCCCCTGCCGCCATGAGTTGATGGCTAGCATCTAGCGCTCGCTCGGTGGTGGCAGCGGTAAGGAAGGGCAAATCGGCCATAATTAGGCTGCCTTGATTACCACGAGCCACGCAGGCGGTGTGGTAAGCCATGTCCTCAACGGTAACCGGGAGGGTGCTATCGTGGCCTTGCAACACCATACCAAGGGAATCGCCAATTAAAATTACATCGATTCCTGCTGTGCTGGCTAAGTGTGCAAAGGTGGCATCATAGGCTGTAATAGAGGAAAACTTTCGCCCTTCTGCTTTGCACTGTTGTAGTGTGCGAACTGTAACTTTCATATTGAAAACCCTTTATTCAGCATATGCCCAAAACGTTAGCCTAACGTGTGTGATAGCACCAAGGCCTTATTGTGGCGTAAAAGAGCCTAGTGAATCTAGCGCTAGGGTGCAATGGTGCCACATATCTTGCGTTAGGGAACGGGTTAAATCTGCCGCTAATTCGGTACCGCAAGGTAAGTGGGCGTTGGGGAAAATCTCAAATAATGGTTCCAGCACAAAGCGCCGTTCACGCATAAAGGGGTGTGGCACTTTTAATCTGGGGTGATCAATGGTGAGATCCCCAAATAGCAGAATATCCAAATCTAAGGTGCGCTCTCCCCAGTGACGTGTGCGCACGCGGCCTGCATCTTGTTCTAAAGCTTGAAGAGCGTCAAGTAATTCTAAGGGAGCTAAAGTGGTGTTTAGCTGTGCCACGGCGTTAATGAAGGGGGGTTGGTCTTGGGGGCCAATGGGGGCGCTAGCATAAAGGCTAGATACGGCGGTGAGCTGTGTTTGTGGCAGCGTGGCAAGCGCTCGCAAGCCATTTACTACTTGCTGCTCTGGATTATTCAAATTGCTGCCGATGCCAATATAAACCGTGTTGTTAGGCATTTTGGTTTGCTCTTTTACGTGGGCGACGGCGAGGGCGTTTTTTGCCCCCACGAGGATTGAGTGCGCGCACCATGGTTTCTCGTTGTTTGCCTTCGGCGTCTTGGTAATCGGTCCACCACTGGCCTAGGCCAGGAGGAATTTCCTGTGCTGCTTCTCGTAGCAATAGGAAATCATAGGCTGCTCGGAAGCGGGGATGGGTTACCAGGCGAGCAGCGCGTTTGCCATGGCGGCGCGGTAAACGCTCTTGCAGATCCCAAATGTCGCGGATCATTAAACTAAAGCGCTTTGGAATGGTGACGGTTTGCGCTTGCAAGCTTAAGGCTTCGCTGCTGGCTTGATTCATGGCCACCACGGGGGGCATGCCCTGATGGATTTTCTCCTGCTGGCGTTGGCGCACCAAAGGCCACAAAAATACGGCAAAGAGGAAGGCAGGGGTAACAGGTCGGCCATCCTTCAAGCGCTCATCGGTGTTTCTAAGGGCTTGTAGGAACAGGGCGTGGTGGGTGCTGTTTTCCTGCAGGTATTGGCTTGAGTGGGGAAAGAGCTGAGCAAAAAGCCCATAGGTATGTAATGCCTCAAAGGTGCGCTCACCATGGCCACTTAAAAAAAGTTTATTGCATTCATCAAATAACCTGGCGGGGGGCACTTCCTTTAATAAATGGGCCAAGGGCTTAATGGCAGCAGCAGTGTGTTGCTCAATAGTGAATCCCAATTTGGCAGAAAAACGCACGGCGCGCAGCATGCGTACTGGGTCTTCGCGGTAACGAGTTTCTGGATCCCCAATAAGACGAATGGTGCGGGCTTTAATATCCTCTAGTGCGTTGGTGAAATCGTACAAGGCGAAATCAGCAATGTTGTAATACAAGGCATTGATGGTGAAATCGCGACGCTGAGCATCTTCCTCAATGGTGCCAAATACATTATCTCGCAATAATTGGCCGGTTTTACTTTGCACCAAGAGTTTGGGATCCGCTTCATCGGTGTTAGAACGGAAGGTGGCCACTTCAATCACATCACGGCCAAAGTACACATGCACTAAGCGAAAGCGTCGGCCAATAATGCGTGCGCGTTTGAAAGTTTGTTGAATTTCCTCTGGACGTGCATTGGTAACCACATCAAAATCTTTTGGCTTGGTACCGGTGAGGGCATCACGTAGGCAGCCACCCACTAGGTAAGCTTCATAACCGGCATCCTTAAGCCCGTATAACACGTTAAGAGCGGGTCGGCTGATGATCTTGCGTGAAATAGGATGTTCATCGCGAGGGATGATGTTGGGTTTTGGGTGAGAGATGGTTTTCGTCCTACGTTTGTGTGGTTGTAACAAGCTTACGATAACGTGATAGAGCTGTTTGAGCCAGTTTGTTGCTGAATTCGAGGGTTCTTTCATGCGCTAACGAGAATATTGCAGTTAAGATGGGGCCGTATATTACCTTGAAAACGAAGGCGCTTCACTTGTTTGCACCAGGGGTTGATAAATAAAAAGGGCCACTGTTAAAGTGGCCCTTATAGTTTGCGCTGATTCTGTTATTGTTATTGTTTGTTTTTATTTTCTCTGCTTCTTGTTGACTATCATTCCCATGATGTCTTATGCGTTGGCTCGTGAACTTATTATTCTTTTTGGTGTGAGCCTTTTCGCCTTGTTGTTATTGTTCGTTGGCGACAACTAAATAGTGGCGTTTTGCTGACGCCTTTGCAATTTTTTAATAATCCTTTAAAAAACAATAAGTTACTGGCATTTATTTTTTGGGTCTAAAAAAGCTCTTTTTTGATTGTGTGCGTGTGTTACCTGGTTTGTGGCGAAAGGTAACAGTGGGTAAGTGTGCGCCCGCAAGGGACGCCTTCGTGAGAAAACTCAAGTGCTAATTATTGCGATTGCGCGGTATGCCAAGACGCTGGCGACGCTCCCATAAGTTCTTGCGGCTGATGCCTAACTTTTGTGCCAGCTCGGTTTCTGTCATGGTATCTTGGTTTTCAAGCACAAAGCGTGTGAAGTAATCCTCTAGGCTCATTTCCTCCATGGGCTCGGAGGTTTTTGTGGCCTTACTGCTTGAAACGGCAGTGGCCGGTGCTGAAAGTGCTAAATCTTCCGCGCTAATTTCATTGCCTTCACACAGAATCACAGCGCGCTCAATGGCGTTTTCAAGCTCTTGCAGGTTGCCAGGCCAGCTGTGTTCACGGAGGGCCTTTTCGGCTTCGGGTTGTAGGCTCATAGCCTCGCGCTGGTGGCGTTCGGTGGATTTGGCCAAAAACTCGTTAGCAAAGAGCAGGATATCCTCACCTCGCTCACGTAGGGGCGGCACTTGCAAAGGCACCACATTTAAGCGGTAGAACAGATCTTGGCGGAACTTTTGTTCTGTCACCAATTCGTTGAGATCTTGATGGCTAGTGGCAATGATGCGCACATCCACGCTTTGGCGTTGGGTGCCTCCCACAGGGGTGAAGGTGCCCTCATCCAGTAGGCGCTGTAAGCGGCCTTGGGCTGCATCGCTAAGGCTTTCCACGCCCACCAGTACCAAGGTGCCTTGGTTAGCTTGGGTAATGAGGCCGGGCTTATCTTCCATTAACCCGGTGAGGTGGCTTGCTTCACCGCTGAAGAGTTCAAGCTCTTGTTCGGTATCCGATAGGGTGGCGCAGTTAAGAACAATAAAGGGGCCCTGGCACCGTGGGCTTTGTTGATGGATAAACTGCGCTAAGTGTTGTTTGCCGGTGCTAGCTTCCCCTAAAACCAGTACGGGAATATCGGTTTTTGCTACGCGCTCTGCTTGGGCAATTAAGGCTTGAATGGCTTTGGAAGAGCCCACTTGGAGGATCTTCTCTGGAGGTGCTTCATTATTGGTGGGCCGTGGAGGAGCGGGAGCGGCAGCGCGTTGGGGCTGCTTACCCTGCGCTAAAATGCGCTGTACCGTGTTCACCATTTCATCGTGATCAAAGGGCTTGGGAATATAATCCACAGCGCCATCGCGCATAATATCCACAGCGGAACGAAGGCTTGCATAGCTCGTCATAATCAGCACGGGCGTGGGGGCAGCGGCTGTGACTAAATCACTACCAGGTGCTCCGGGTAAGCGTAAATCGCTGATCACCAAATCGAAGGTGCTGAGGTCGTATTGTTGAGCATCTTCCACAGAGCCCGCTTCAGTCACCACATGATCATGGCGTTCAAGTAGTTTTCGTAGGGCGCTGCGGATAATGGGTTCATCTTCAACGATTAATATCTGACTCATAGTACGACCCTGGTTAAACGCTAAACGGATTCATCCTCAGGCATGAGAAAGCGCGGCAGCGTAATAATGAAACGTGTTCCGTGATCCCCTTGTGTGGGGCTTTCTGCGCGAATACTGCCAAAGTGATCTTCAATAATACTATATACCAATGCGAGGCCAAGCCCCGTACCTCGGCCAACGGTTTTGCTTGTGACAAAGGGTTCAAAGAGTACATCTAATAAGTGAGGCGGTATGCCTTGGCCTTCGTCTTCCACAATAATGTGAATGGCCTCCCCGCGGGATTCGGTTTTTACCCAAATGGGTTGCTCAGGTTGGCTAGCATCGGCGGCATTATTAAGTAGGTTAACAAATACTTGCAGTAACTTTTGCGAATCGCCTTTCACCACATGGGAGGCATCGCATTGGTTATGGAAGGTATAGGCCTGACGGTTTGGGCTCAGGCGCAATAACTCAATGGCTTCTTGTACTGTGTCTTTGATCACCACGGGGGAGGGCATGGTGGCTTGTGCCATGCCAGTGCCGCTGTGGCTAAAGGTCACTAAGGATTCCACAATCCGAGTGATACGCTGGGTTTGGGTGATGATTTGATCCGCTGATTCTTGCATTTCATTAAGGGTGTCTTCGTGCTGTAAATTTTGCGCCAAGCACGCAATGGCGGTAACAGGGTTGCCAATTTCGTGGGCCACGCCCGCTGCTAAACGGCCGATAGAGGCCAAACGTTCACTATGATTGAGGCGGGCTTCGAGGCTGTACACTTCGGTGGCATCCTCCACCACGATCACTTGTCCGCCCGTATGGTTAATGCCATCGGTGTGGTGAATGGTGGATTGATGCAGGTTAAACCAGCGGGTTTTTCCATCCAGTTGAATTTCCACTTGGTGGGCACGCAGTTCATCACTTAAGGAAAAATCATAGAGTAAATTTTGCCAAGGCGCGGGTAGGGTGCTAAGGCGTGAGCCAATGGTTTCATCTGCAGAAATACCCGTGAGGTGTTCCATGGCGTGGTTCCAACCAATGATTTCGCCATCGGCGGCCAGGGAGATTACCCCCATGGGGAGCTCTAGCAGGGTTTGGCGGTGAAAGCGTCGGAGGCTATCTAGCTCAGCCGCAAGGCCTGATAACCTATCCCGATAGAGCTCAATACGAGTTTCAATAAATTGGAAATCATCGCCAATGCTTTCGCCTTGCTCGGGTAAATAAGGTAAATGCTTTTCAATAATATCGTGGGCCACAGTGGGGCCAAGCAAACTCGATAAGTTGGTTTCTAGTTGGTCGCGCAAGCGTCGCAGGGCATAGGGTCTGTCTTCAGTGAAGGTGAATCCTAGGGTATCTAAAGCAAGCTCCACTTCTCGTTGTGCGGCCTCTTGGCCTAATGCTTTGGCGAGGGCATCCCGCACTTCGGGAATGTTTTTGGCCGCTAACGTAAGACGAATAGGGCGCTTTAAACTGTTAATGGCGCAGGCCTCGGCAGCGCTTTTTTCAGCTTTAGAGGTGGGTGTGAGCATGGAGGTTATCGCAAACACCAGGGTGTTTGCCACCACTGTGATGGTGGCCACCTTATGCCACTGACCTATGGCGTTGGTGCCCTCAGGGTGTAACCAAGTGAACATTTGGTTGAGTTCTAGCTCGGGCCATATCATGGGCATGAAGAGGGCCACAAACCAAATGAAAAACCCAGTGAGTAAGCCAGCAAAAAAACCAAAGCGGTTACCTTCAGGCCAATAAAGGGTAGAAAGTAGCCCTGGGGTAAACTGCAAGGTGGCAATAAAAGCTAAAACGCCCAGTTCCATCAAGCTGTGCTTTTCGCCCACAGCCAGGTAAAACAGGTAGGCAAGAATCAAAATGCCCACAATTAGCACTCGCCGCGCCCAAAGTAGCCAAATATTAAGGCGCCTATTTAGGCGGCGGCTACGGGCGGGTAGTACCCAATGGTTTAACAGCATGGAGGAAAGGGCAAGGGTGGCCACAATGAGCATGCCGCTTGCACCGGCCAGCCCAGCAGTGTAAGCCAAAAACGCGCCTTGCGGGCTGTGTAAGGCGCCTACGGCCAATGGGTAGTAATCGGCGTCTACGGAAACGCCCGCCGCATTGCCAGCAAATAAAATCAGTGGCACACACAGAGCCATTAGCAGCATGAGCAGGGGCACACCCCATCTAGCAGTGGTAATGGCTTTAGGGTTAATGTTTTCTGTGAACGCCATGTGGAAGGTGTGAGGCATTAAGATGGCGGCAATAAAGAAGGCCAATATCATGGAGTGCCAAGCACCATCCACTAGCGGAGCATATAGGTGGCTCACCTGTTCTGGATGGCTGGCTAACCATTGCTGTAGAGCACCAAAATCACCGAATACTTCTTTCACGCCAAGGTAAGCTAGCACCCCAAAAGCAATGAGCTTAAAGAGGGATTCCGCGGCAATGGCAATCACTAATCCTTCGTGTTTTTCTCGCAGGGAAATATGGCGTGCACCAAATAAAATAGCGAAGAGTGTGATCAGCGCACAAAACCAAAAAGCAAGCTTTTCAGGATCACTTTCTAAGGTCAGCAGCTTTAAGGATTGCGCCACAGCCTGAATTTGTAAGGCCAATAAAGGCAGCATGCTCACTAGCATAAGTAGGGCGGTAATGGAGCCCGCCATGGGGCTGCGGTAACGAAAGGAAAACACATCCGCGAGGGAGCTTAGCTGATGGGTGCTAGTGAGCTTGAGTAACGGGGTGAGCAGCAAGGGGGCTAAGAAAAACACCCCAGAAATTCCCAAATAATACGATAAAAACCCATAACCGTATTGCTGGGCATAGGCGAGGCTGCCATAAATGGCCCAAGCGCTGGCATAAACTCCCATGGAGAGGGTGTAAATCAAAGGGTGGCGGCGTAACTTGGCGGGAATAACCCCCGAATCAGCCAGCCAGGCCACGGCGAATAGCAAAAATAGGTAGGCGCAAGCAATAAACAGCACACTGAGAAAACTAAAGGTCATGATGCTCTCTTCGGTGGCTGATCCAAGCTGTGCAAATAATAATGAAAAGCCAAATGAGGTAAGGGCGGTACCACAGGTGCTCGGCTTCTTCCCACCAGCTCATTAATACAGGGGAAAGAAAAAACGCACTCAGCACGATAAAGGTGAGTACACGATCCAAATGCATGAGCTCCCTCGATGTTGGCAGAGAAAAGCGCCATCTAAGTGATGGCGCTTTATGGGTTAACCTGCGATTTGTTTCTCTTTGATTTCTGCCAACTCTTTACAATCAATGCAAAGTTCAGCAGTGGGTCGCGCTTCTAAGCGGCGTAAGCCGATTTCGATACCACAGGTATCGCAGTATCCGTAATCGCCAGAATCAATTTTCTCAAGGGTGGAATCGATACGCTTTAGCAGCTTGCGCTCACGATCCCGTGTTCTTAACTCTAAAGCAAACTCCTCTTCCTGAGTGGCTCTATCTGCAGGATCAGGCAGGTTGGCGGCCTCGTCCTGAAGATGAGTCACAGTACGCCCAGCTTCTTCCATAAGCTCTTGGCGCCAGGCCAAGAGAATTTGGCGGAAGTGCTCATATTGTTGCTCGCTCATGTATTCCTCTCCCTCATGAGGCTGATAGGGAGGGATACCGTGAATGAGTGTGGTTTTATCTTTTGAGGTCGTCATGGCTCTGTTCACTTCTTAGTTTATTCGGTTCCATCGCGCATACTGCGAAGCGATGGGCTTATACCTTGTTGTTATGATGACACCGAAATACCAATGCTTAACAATGTGTTTAGCTTCATTGGTTACTGCAATGCTAACACATTACCGATTAACTGCTAGATGCCATAATCACTATTTTAGTGAAATATGCTGCGATGCTTATATAGTGGCATTGGAGTGATTTTTAAAGAGGCAAAATGAAAAAATTATTTTGCATTAGGTGTGAATGAGAAAGGAGCCAGTTTTGCTGCAAGACTTTCCTCGGGCGGCGCGCTGTGAGCGTATCGCCCCTTTTTATGTGATGAGCCTAGTGAGGCAAGCGGAAGAGTTAGCCGCCCAAGGCGTGGATGTGATTCATTTAGGCATTGGGGAACCTGATTTTCCCACTCCAGAGGCGGTAATCACCGCAGGGCAGGCCGCATTGGCAGCTGGCCAAACACGTTATACCTCTGCCTTAGGATTGCCTAGCCTGCGCCAGGCCATTGCCCAATATTACAAAACACATTTGCATGTGGCGGTGCCTTGGCAACGGATTGTGCTTACACCTGGAGGCTCCGGTGCCTTGCAGTTAGCCTTGGCCGCCTTGGTGGGGCCCGGTGATGGCGTGTTGGTAACGGACCCGGGTTACCCTTGTAATCGTCATTTTGTGGAGTTGGTAAGCGCCGAACCACAACCGTTGTTGCGTAAAAAGGATAAGGGATGGGCCATTACCCTGGCGGATGTGCAAGCCGCTTGGCAACCTAATACCCGTGGGTTAGTAATGGCTTCGCCCGATAACCCCACGGGCGCGCTGTTAGATCCGCAAGCAGTGGCCGCCATAGCTCAATGGGTGGAGGCCCAAGGGGGCTTTTTGATTATGGATGAGATTTATCAAGGGCTTTCAGTGAACGAGCCCTGGAGTGCCTTAAGTGCTGCGGATCATGTAATAATTGTGAATAGCTTTAGTAAGTATTTTGGCATGACAGGGTGGCGCCTAGGTTGGTTGGTGGTGCCTGAGGTCATGCTAGATGATGTGGAGCGCATGGCACAAAACTTTTTCTTGGCGCCGCCCACACTGTCCCAATATGCTGCCCTGGCCGCGTTTTCAGAACCCGTGCTAAAGGAGCTTGAGGAGCGTCGCCATACATTGCTGGCGCGCCGAGCTTATTTGCTAGAGGCAATGGCCACACTAGGGTGGCAGGTAACAGGCGCACCCGAAGGGGCTTTTTATCTTTATATCGATATTAGCAGCACCACCGAGGATAGCTTTGCTTTCTGTGAGCAACTGTTGCAAGCCACGGGGGTGGCACTTACCCCAGGGGTGGATTTTGGTGCAGCTCATCACCCACATCACTTTATTCGTATTGCTTATACGGTGCCGCAAGCTCGTTTGGAGGAGGCGGTGGAACGCATTCAACAATTTTTGGAGACCTTATGAAGTTCGCAGAACCTTTGGCCAAAGGCCAGCTGGTGCGTCGTTATAAACGTTTTATGGCGGATATTATCACCGAGGAGGGTGAGGAGCTGACGTTGCATTGTCCCAATACCGGTTCCATGAAAAACTGCCTCATTGAAGGGGCGGCTGTGCTGTATTCCGATAGCCATAACCCTAAGCGTAAGCTGCGCTATACCTGGGAGGCGGTGCAGGTGGCCCATGGGCACTGGGCGGGCATTAATACCCACAGGGCCAATGCTTTGGTGGAGGAAGCGCTCACTCAAGGGGTGATGGAGGATTACGCTGGGCTTGAGGTGCATCGAGAAGTGACGTGGGGAGACAGCCGCTTTGATTTTGCCTTGGGTGAAAAAACGGATCCCACCTATTTGCTTGAGGTGAAAAACGTTACCTTAGGACCCGCTGCTACGGAGGCGGATTCGGGCATTATGTATTTCCCCGATGCGGTAACCACACGGGGGCAAAAGCATCTAGAAACCTTGGCGGAGGTGGTGCGCCAAGGGGGCAAGGCGGTGCTGCTTTATTGTGTTCAGCATACGGGGGCGAAGGAGGTACGCCCCGCTGAGCATATTGATCCTGAATATGCCCGTTTGCTGCGTGCTGCCCATGAGGCAGGGGTGGTTATTAAGGCATTAAAGGCGCACATTAGCCCACAGGAAATTCAACTGGCAGAGGAAATTCCTGTGGTGCTTTAATTAAAGGCGCTGGAGTTGTTGGCGCTTTTCCTGTGCGGCTTGGGCGCCTTTGGTATCGCCCTGCTGTTGGCGCGCTTGCTCAATGAGCTGCCAGATTTCTGCCTGCCAACGGCGGTTAGCGGGGGCATCACGTAGGGCGCGCATGAACATGCCTTCTGCATTGCGGGCTTGCCCTTCTTCAAGGCGCAGCTCGCCGAATTCGCGGTATAACACCGCAGATTCAGCACTTCGTGATACAGAAATTGCCCGTTCTAGCAAGCGGCCTGCAGCGGCGTATTGGCCCTGTTGGCGCGCTTGTTGCGCTTGCTGAAGTAAAGAATTAGCTGGAGAACTACTGGAAAGCTTCACTGGCTCATCCACCGTATCCACGGTATCGGTGCCTAGGGTGGGGCCTGTGGCACACCCCACAAGCACCAAGCTGATCAGAGCCATGAGCAGTAAGTTTATTTGCCGAAGCGATTCTTGAACCACGCGCGAATTCCTCGTTTTTTAGGTTGATCGGAGGCCTCTGGTTTGCGATCAAACAAGCGGCATGAGCTTGGATTGATATGCTCCATAGAGGCAGGAAGCACCGGAATGGGTTGCGCAGATTTGCATGCCGTATCATACAGATTTTGCTGCTCATCATCCCACCAGAGGGTTTCCACCGTATTGGGGAAGGCTTCCCGTAGGGAGCGTTGTGGTAAAGCGGCCATTAAATCTGCCCATATGGGTAAAGCCACATTGGAGCCAGTGACATTGGCGGATTGGTTGTCATCACGGCCCACCCATACCACTGCCAGGTGGTTTTCACTAAAGCCTGCAAACCAAGCATCACGGTACTGGCCAGAGGTACCTGTTTTGCCCGCCACACGGAGGTGGGAAGGTAGGCGGGGCAGTGCGCCTCGGCCCGTGCCTTCTGTGATGACTTTTTCCATGGCCCACTGCACTAAAAAGATGGTGTCAGGATCCATCACCGCTTGGGGTTGAACAGGGTAACGGGCAATGGGTTTGCCTTGATGATCGAACACATCTGTGATGCTGCGTAGCGCCGTTTGGAACCCTCCTGTGGCCAAGGGTTGGTACAGGGCCGCTACCATAAAGGGGGTTAAATCTAAGCTGCCCAATAATAAGCTCGGGTTGCCGCCCACTTTTTCACGCATGCCAAGATCATGCAAGGTGGCAATGACGGCCTCTGGGCCAAGCTCCATGCCTAAATGTACCGTGGCTTGGTTGCGTGATTGTGCCAGCATTTGAGTAAGAGTAATGGGGCCAAGGGATTTTTTATCCACGTTATTAGGGGACCATGTTTTGCCATTGGGCAGCGAAACCGTAATAGGCTCATCTTGTACCAAAGAGGCCAAGTGATACTTTTCAGGCTGTGCGAGAGCTGTGAGCAGCACAAAGGGTTTGATGAGTGAGCCAATGGGGCGCTTGGCATCTAGGGCACGGTTAAAGCCCACATAGCGTGGGTTGCGGCTGCCCACAATGGCCAACACATCGCCCTGTTCGGGGGAGGTGAGCACAACACTTGCTTCAAGTTTTTGTTCGCCCTTTGGAT
Source organism: uncultured Alcanivoracaceae bacterium (assembly GCA_937943665.1). Classification (GTDB taxonomy): domain Bacteria; phylum Pseudomonadota; class Gammaproteobacteria; order Pseudomonadales; family Alcanivoracaceae; genus CALEAR01. The sequence goes on along the minus strand of CALEAR010000110.1, from coordinate 1,026 downwards.
CACGCTGCGTGAGTACCGTGGCCACAGCGTCTTCAGCGGCCAGCTGGGCAAGCACATCCAAGGTGGAGTGAATCACGAGCCCCTCGCCGGAAAGCACATCAGCGGGGTAATCCCGTGCCAGTTGGCGGCGCACCAAATCCACAAAATCGGGGAAGGCGTACAAGGTGCTATCGCCTTTGGCCACCACTTCCAAATCGGCTTCGCGGGCTTGTTGTGCCACTTCTTCACTGAGCACACCGGCCTTTTCTGCCACATCAATTACCACGTTACGACGGGCGAGGGCACGCTCTGGAAAACGGTGGGGGTTATATAGGCCTGGCCCCTTTAACATACCCACTAGCAGAGCGAGGTGGTGTGGAGCCAGTTCTTCTAACGGTTGGCCGAAGTAAAATTGCGCCGCCAAACCCATGCCGTGAATGGCGCGGCTGCCATCTTGGCCGAGGTAGACTTCGTTGAGATAAGTTTCGAGAATCTGATCCTTCTCGTAGTGCCTTTCTAATAAAACGGCCATGGGCATTTCAAGGAGCTTGCGCGATAAATTGCGATCTGGCGTGAGCCAGAAGTTTTTCACCAACTGCTGTGTAATGGTGCTGCCCCCTTGGCTGAAGCTGCGGCTTTTGAGGTTGGCCGCCATGGCACGGGTTAAGCCCCGTAAGGAAATGCCATGGTGTTGGTAAAATTGTCTGTCTTCCACAGCAATGAGCATTTGGGTGAGGAGTGGCGGGGTTTGCTCTAAGCGAACAAGCACTCTATCCTGCCCGTGCCCAGGGTGGATGCTTCCCACATGGAGGGGTTCAAGGCGGGCCACGGCCACTTTGCGATCAAGGCCGGTGAGCTCTGCCACTTGGTCGTTTTGAATGCGTAGGCGAATACGTTGTGCGGGCTCACCGCCATCGCTATCGCTAAAGCCGCGGGTGTGCAACACCACAGTGTTGCCTTGTTGGTGATAGGAGCCCGGTGAGCTGGCATTGCCATCGGGGCGATAGTGCATGTAGTTGAGCAGCTTCTTTAGGTGCTCCAACGGTA
>CALEAR010000109.1 GCA_937943665.1 uncultured Alcanivoracaceae bacterium | reverse complement strand
AACCAAATCTGCTGACGTTTGTAACGTGGGAGCCATCTCATTCATCATGCGTTCCACAGAGAGATCCACACCCACCTGCTTCGCCGCCCAATGGGGCGCCACCGCGGGTGCAAAGGCAAAAGGGTTCACTTCCTCATAGGTAAGTGGCTCTGTGCTTGCAGCCAATAAGGCTAAGGCATCCTGATTACACAGCTGGCCATTAATAAGGTGGCAACCCGAAGCCACAGGCTTAACACCATAACAGGTCAAGCCTTGGGCACTTGCCTGCGTGAGCCAATGGCTTGCAACCCAGGTTTTTCCCACCCCTGTGCTTGTTCCCGTAATAAAATACCGCCCTGTTAGCGAACACTCACTTTCGAGCAGCGCAGCATCAACACCTGCCATGTTACTGGTAACCCCTGTGGCTGCCGTAATCTCTCGTACGCTTGTTCAAAAGCGCCCCATTGTTGCTTACCCATAAGCCCCCGTTTACCAGCGGCCACATAGTTTGCCCCTGTATTTTTTAACTGCTGGGCCACTGCTTGCACATTGGGATAGTGCTCTAGAATTTTCTGCTCCACCACATCCTCCACACACCAGTGGGCCTGCGATAGCGCCTCAACCCAAGCCTGTGTAGTGGCCAATGTGTTCACATGTAAGTTATCACTCACCTCTCCCCAAGCATTCACCATCTCTTGCAAAGTGCCTTGTACAGGCACAGCCATTAGCAGTTCTGCCCCAGGGGCTGCCACTCGATACAACTCTTGGCTTTGTACCGGTAAGTTATGGCACCACTGTAGCGCAAAAGAGGAATACAAAAGGTTCACCGACCCCGTGGCAAAAGGCATGGCTAAGGCATTAGCACAAATGCCTCGATAGTTGCTTGCTGACCGCCCGCGGGCCTGCATCTGCGCCACCATGGCATGAGAAAGATCCAGCGCCCACCACGCATAGTGGGGCCGCAATCGGCGCTGTTGCCAAGCCATGGGAGCGGTACCCGCCCCCACATCCACTGCTATGCCCTTTTCATTGCTAGGTGCTAGCCAAGCCAAGAGGCTACGCGCCACCCCTATCTGTACATGGGCATGGTGATCATACTGAAATGCGGCGCGAGAAAATTGCTGTGCCACCCGTTCAGGTTCAAGCTTCATTAGGTAAGCTCACCCCAAAGTGTTGTGTATAAAAATCATATAAGGCTTGTGCACTTAAATTAGGGTCCGAAATAAAAGGCACATGAGCCATCCCCTTGAGTAATGCCACATCCACCTCTTCACTTAAGGCAGCCACTTCAGGCATTACCGCCGCGGGAACAATATGATCACTTTCACCAAACATCATCAGAATCGGCATAGAGAGTTGGGGCAGCACCGCGCGGAAATCCGTGGTTTGTAGAATCTCCAACCCTCCCGCCAACGCTCGCGGGTTGGGTAATCCGCAAAAATACAAAATTTGCTGCAACTCCCGCACATCTTGGCGCATGGTAATGCTGCCTTTGCAATTTAACGCAAGGAAACGGATTAAGGTGCCCTCCTGATCCTCTGCGAGCACCTCGGCGAACTTTGCTAGTACTTCCTCCGCCATGGCCGCTTTCCACTGAGCATCTGCTGTGTACTTTGGGCTCGTATTGAAGGTGGCCACAGACAATACTCGCTCCGGTGCCCGCTGCGCCATATTCAAGGCCACCAGCCCACCTAAGGACCAACCCACCACATGGGCTTTTTCAGGCGCAACCGCTAACACCTGCTCAGTGATAAACTCCAAATCATAAGGCACATTAGGCAAGGGGCTATTGCCCATGCCTGGCAAATCCACCACGGTGACTTGAAAGTTAGCCAGCAAACTTGGCATTAAGTGATCCCACACAATGGAGTGGAGCCCCCAACCGTGTAATAGCACCAAGTTACCTTTTGGGTTTTCAGTGGTGCTACGATAAGTATTGTAGAAAGGTAATAAGGGTTGCTTCATGGCTTGCCTCGCTGTTTACAACCTCCAATGCGCTTTACTGTAGTCATATAAAGCGGCTAATAAGCGGCGTACATCGGCTTTCTTATGCAATGCACTAAAGGAAATACGCACCCTAGCCGAGCCCTCCGGCACTGTGGGCGGACGAATAGCCACCGCCCACATGCCACTATCTCTCAACCAATAACTTAGGGATAGTGCTGCTTCATTACTACCAAGGATTAGGGGTTGAATCGGTGTATTTGATGGCGCCACAGTGTACCCCATGTGATGCGCCTCTTGGCGAAAATATTGCGCTAAGGCCAGTACTTTTTCTTGCCGCCAAGGTTCCTCTTGCATGACGTTTAACGTAGCAAGCCCTGCAGCCGCCATCGCAGGTGGCCTGGCGGTGGTGTAAATATAAGGTTTTGCATATTGTATTAAGGCATCAATTAAGTGTGCCTTCCCCACCACTGCCGCACCGGCCACGCCCAACGCCTTGCTGAGTGTCACCATGGTCAGTGGCAGCTGAGACGTTGGGACACCTGCTTTCGCTGCCGTTCCCTTGCCCTGCGGCCCAAGCACACCAAAACCATGGGCATCATCCACATACAATAAGGCCCCTTGCTGTTGGCATAATTTAGCAAGCTCCCTTAACGGCGCTTCATCTCCATCCATACTGAATACCCCATCCGTGGCCACCATGATGGGTTTCCCCTTATGTTGGCCAAGCCATTGGCTAAGTTGCGCCACCTTTTTATGCTGAAAACGGCGAAAATAAACACCACTATGCAGTGCCCCCTCAATCAAGGAAGCATGGCTTAACCGATCTAAAAAAATAGCACCTTGCCCCAATAACAGGGTGCCTAACACGGCCAAATTAGCACTGTAGCCACTGTGAAATAACAAGGCCTTGGGCTGATGTAAAAATGCCGCTAGTTCTTGTTCCAACGCAGCATGGTAGTGGCTATGTCCGCAAACCAAAGCAGAGCCTGTGCTACCCACGCCATTCTCTTGTATTACCTTCTGGGCAGCCGCTTTTACTGCGCCATGTTGTGATAACCCTAAGTAATCATGGCCGGAAAAGTTTATAAAGTGGGAATTATCCGCAAACCCATGGGGTTGCCGCCAAGCTTTTTGCTGCTTAAGCCTCTTAAAACGTGATGCAAAGGCAGCTTCAGAAAACCAAGGTGTATGCATGACCGCTTAATTCCCATTACTTTCCACGGATGGTGCGCATGCCTAAACGCGCAAACAAACGGGCATCCTTTGATGGCGTAATATGCTTAGTGGTCAGCAATCGTTCGCCACTAAAAATGGAATTCGCACCGGCAAAAAAGCACAAAGCTTGTAAGCTTTCCTCCATTTGCTCCCGCCCTGCCGATAAGCGCACCCAAGCGGCAGGCATTAACACCCTAGCCACTGCCACAGTGCGCACAAATTCAAAAGGATCTAAAACCTCCGTTTGCGCTAAGGGTGTGCCTGGTACTTTCACTAACAAATTAATGGGCACAGATTCAGGGTGCTGAGGTAGATTCGCTAAGGTTTGCAGCAGGGCGGCTCTGTCGTCTCTTGATTCCCCCATCCCCACAATGCCACCGGTACACACACGAATGCCCGCCTCCCGCACATGAGCTAAGGTGGTTAACCTATCCTCATAGGTGCGTGTGGTAACCACTTTTTTATAATAAGCCCTTGAGGTATCAAGATTGTGATTATAATAATCCAAGCCCTCTTCAGCCAAAGCGCGAGCTTGTTCTAATGTGAGCATGCCTAAGGTCATGCAAGTTTCTAAGCCTAGAGCTTTTACTTCTCGCACCATGGCCAACACGTGCGGCATATCCTTTGCCCTTGGGCTTCGCCAAGCCGCTCCCATACAAAAGCGTGTGGCACCTTGTGCTTTTGCTGCTTGTGCCGCCTGTTGCACTTGAGATATCGATAACAGCTTCTCTTTTTTTAACCCCGTTTGATAATGGCCCGATTGAGAACAGTACCCGCAATCCTCTGGACAAGCACCCGTTTTAATCGATAACAGAGTGGAAAGCTGTATTTCCTCAGGGTTAAAAAAACACCTATGCATAGTGGCCGCTCGATACAAGAGCGTCATTAAAGGCAATTCAAATAAGCTTTTGACTTCGCTGAGCTGCCAATCATGGCGTACCTTTATTTCTTCTTTCACTGATTGCGGGGAACTGCTTCGTGCCTGCATGCTGTTATCTCCTTGATCATTTCCGCCAAGCGTAATAAATGCAGCAAGGCACTGTCAACCACTTTTGTTTATTTAGGTTTACAAATGGCACTCTATTGCGGTTTTTGCTTATCTCCTTGTATCAATCCCCTATGCCTTGCCTGTGAGGCACTCTTAATTCCTCTGATTAAGGTGCCCTACCTTTGCAACCAGTGCGCTTTGCCCCACTATGATCATGAGCCATGCCCAGCCCGCTTCAGCGCTTATCACCGCATCCTCGCCGGCTATCGTTATTGTTTTCCCCTCAACAAGCTGTTGGTGCAATACAAGCACGGCAAGCGATTACAAACGGAAGCACTGCTTCGATTTTTATGGCTTAGGCACCTTAGCCACATTCCATCGATTCCTCAGGCACTTGTGCCCGTGCCCTTGCACCCTAAACGCTTTCGGCGACGCGGGTTTAACCAAGCAGAACGGCTAGCTCGCTTTGCTGCAGAGGCATTGGGCATACCACAGCTACACTTGCTGAAAAAGGTGCGCCACACTGCTTCCCAGCAACAGCACACACGGGAGGAAAGAATGCGCAATTTACTGCACAGTTTTCAGTGCACTGCACCGGTTAAGTTTCAACATATTGCGCTAGTGGACGATGTGGTTACCACAGGCAGCACTGCTAATGAAGCCGCCCAAACACTTATCGCCTCTGGCGCACAAAAAGTGGAGGTATGGGCCCTGGCGCGAGCCTTTTAGCGTAAATGAGTCATCATTGCATTAAAGGAGATAAGGCATAATATTGTTTCAAGCGATTCACTAACAATAAAAAATATCAACTGCACTGGAAGGCGCCATGAAAGCAAAAACTCTCACACCCCTTATTCTCTCCATCTTCTTTTTAGTATTCTCCGCCCCTATTGGCGCCAACCCATCAGACCCCTACGAAAGTACTTTCGTGCAACGGGGTACTGTGGTATCTGCAGGGCGCGTGGATCCAAGCAAAAATGTAGGTAACAGCTACTTCTTAGATGCCAACTACAGCAGCGTCGCACTTAACGGCGGCATCAGCACTAAGAAGTTTGGCAAGGCTTCTAGCAAATACGATAAAAACAGCCCCGAGCAACGTGTATCCAACGAATGGGTATATAATGCCTATGTGGGCGTGGGCTTTAGCCGGCTCATCCAGTTCCAATTAGGCTATGGCACAGAGGGGCAGGTTTTTCGACTACGCTCCGATTTCAACTACCGTGCTATTGTGGATTTTTTAACGCAAACCAACACGCCTAAACATCGCTTAACCGTAGCAGATAGGCTCACCTTCACCTTGGCAGCGGAACGCTACCAAGGCAAACGCGATGCTTTTAATAACGTTCACTGGGGTATAGGTTTACTGTTTTGAATATTATTATTTCTCAAGGTCACCAACCACCTGCCAATGAGAATGGCGTTACTGTGGTTATCGATGTTATTCGAGCCTTCACCACCACTTACCACGCTTTTCGAAGCGGCGTTAAGCAGATTTGGCCCGTTGCCACCAAAGAGGAAGCTTTTGCGTTAAAGCAGCAGCTTCCTGAAGCTAAACTTGCAGGTGAAATTCATGCGCTGCCCATCGAAGGGTTTGATTTTGGTAACTCACCCTGGGAGGTGCGCCAAGCAAACCTTAGCAACACACCGTTAATTCTACGCACTACCAATGGCGTTATTGCCACACTTAACGCTCGCCCCTGCAAGCATTTATTTGTCACTGGGCTTGCCTCTGCCCGTGCCACTGCCAAAGCCATTCAAGCATTACAGCCTTCGCAGGTGGTATTGGTGGCTTCTCACCCCACGGGGGATGAAGATGTGGCCTGCGCTGAGTATTTGCGTGGCCTATTAGGCGACCAAGGCATCAGTGCTGAAGAGGCTCAACAACGCACCTTGCATGCCAAAGCAGCGCAGAAATTTTTTAATGGCAGCAATGCTCGATTAAGACCTGAGGATATCCATTTCGCTGCCGAAGTGGATACGGCGAATTTTGCTATGAAGGTGCACTGGCAACAGAATCAACCTGTGATATTAGCAGAAACCATTTAATGATCATTGGGGGGATCTTTTAAATGCAACGTGCTTTTTTACTGGCAGTGAGCCTTATATGGCTTGCTGGATGCCAACTATTACCCAATCAAAAGGCAGATAAACACCTTTATGGTGCACCGCAACAGCTTTACGCTCTGAATATGGAACACCCTTTATTTAGAGGCAAGCTCACTATAGAGGAAGCATGCGATAGCCATAATATTTCCACCACATTATGGGACGAAGAAAACCAGTTTTTTCGCATTGATGTGCTAGCGGCAGAGGGTAACCCTTCCCTGAATAGCCCGCCCTTTATTTCCGATGCGGCTTTACTCCAATTAGCTTTGGACACTTACACGAAAGATAGAAGCAGCTCTTCGCCTGTGGTGGCATCCATTTCCCCGCTTTATCAGCACACCTATCACAACTCAGTGCCTCTTACTTTGTTCGCTGTGGTAAAGCTTAGTGTAAACAGCGAGGCAGCAAAGGGATTCCCCCCTGTATCTGGGGATTATTACTACGGCTTTTTACTGTTCCGCCAAGGCGGTTCTATTTTTGTACTTCAGCATCGCCAACCTTATTACCAAGTGGATAAGATGGAACGTGTGCTTAAAGCTATGCTCGATGCCATGAGCTCTCCTGCGGAAAAACGCACCAAACACCGTGTAAAAGGCAAAGGGTGTCCTTTCTAAGGGCATAAAAAAACCCCAACCGAGGTTGGGGTTGAGCGTATCTTATTTTACTTGGCGCTAAACTCATGCACCGCTTCAATAAACACCCGAGCATGCTCAGGATCCACAAAAGGCGTAATTCCATGGCCTAAGTTAAACACATGACCATTGTGGGGGCCAAAGTCATCTAAAATACGCTTCACTTCCTTACGGATGGATTCAGGCGAGCCATATAGCACCGCTGGATCCATATTCCCCTGAAGCGCCACCTTATCGCCCACACGACGACGCGCATTATCGAGGCTAATGGTCCAATCTAAACCAAGGGCATCACAACCGGTGGCTGCCATATCTTCCAGCCACAAGCCACCGCCTTTAGTGAACAAAATCACAGGCACCTTGCGGCCCTCATTTTCACGGATTAATCCATCCACAATTTTCTGCATATATTGCAAGGAAAACTCGCGATAGGCCGGCCAAGATAAGGCGCCTCCCCAGCTATCAAAAATTTGGATAGCTTGTGCACCGTGCTTAATCTGTGCGTTTAAATAACTGGTCACGGCATCCGCTAGCTTATCTAGTAACAGGTGCACCACTTCTGGCTGCTTATACATAAGCTCTTTTAGCAATCGAAAATCCCTTGAGGAACCCCCTTCCACCATATAGGTGGCTAAGGTCCAGGGGCTTCCCGCAAAACCAATAAGTGGCACACGACCATT
>CALEAR010000108.1 GCA_937943665.1 uncultured Alcanivoracaceae bacterium | reverse complement strand
GTGGGTGTGCCCGCCGAGAAACTCGATAATGTGGTTAATCAGCGTTTGGCTCAAGCCCAGAAGAACTTGCGCTTGCCGGGTTTTCGCCCTGGTAAGGTACCCATGAAAGAAGTTCAGCGCCGCTTTGGTAAAGACGTGCGCTTAGAAGCCATGAGCGAGCTCATGCAGGAAACCTTCTTCGAGGCCATTAAGCAAGAAGATATTGAGCCAGCTGGTATGCCACGCTTTGAACCTGTGAGCATGGAGCCGGGCCAAGAGGTGAAGTTCACCGCCACCTTTGAAGTGTTCCCAGAGGTGGAACTCGCTGAATTTGAAAAAATTTCTGTGACCAAGCCTGTGGCAGAAATCAAGGATGAAGATGTGGATGGGCTCATTGAGGAGCTACGTGCCCAACGCGCCACTTGGAAAGAAAAAGACGGCGCGGCCGAAAATGATGACCAAGTGAACATCAACTATGTGGGCACCATCGAAGGCGAGGCCTTTGATGGCGGTAGCGCTGAAAACCAAGATTTGGTACTTGGTTCTGGCCAAATGATCCCCGGCTTTGAAGAAGGCATTGTGGGCATGAAGGCAGGCGAAGAGAAAACCATTGATGTGACCTTCCCTGAGGAATATCACGCTGAGCACCTGAAGGGCAAAGCTGTGCAGTTCGCCATCACCGTTAATCAGGTGAAGGAACGTGAGCTGCCAGAGGTGGATGCTGACTTCATGGCGCAGTTTGATGTGAAGGACGGTGATCTTGAAACCTTCCGCCAAGAAGTGAAAAAAAATATGGAGCGCACGCTCAAACAAAGCGTGGAAGCTAAGGTGAAGAACCAAGTGATGGATGCCTTAGTGGAAGCCCATGAATTTGATATTCCGCAGGCTTTAGTGGATAGCGAAGTCATGCGTATGCGCCAGCAAATGGTGCAGCAATTTGGCGGCGGCCAACAGTTTGATAGCAGCATGTTGCCCGCTGAGCTTTTCACAGACCAAGCGGAGCGCAGCGTACGTTTAGGCTTGATTGTACGTAGCATTGTGGAAGCCCATGATGTGAAGGCAGATGACGATAAAGTACGTGCCCATGTGGAAGAAATTGCGGCTCAGTACGAAGATCCGCAAGAGCTTATTGATTGGGTGTACAGCAACCCCGATCAGCTACGCCAGCTAGAAGGTGCTGTGGTGGAACAGCAGGTGGTGGATTTGATCCTGGATAAAGCCCAGGTGGAAGAGAAATCCATGAGCTATGCTGAGGCCGTAAAGCAAGAACAGGCGTAAAAAAACCTAATCAGCTGTTGAAAATGGGGCCGTTAGGCCCCATTTTTGTTTGCGTCGCTTGAAAATTGCTCAACTGACGCCTTGGATGTCACTCCTGTATAGACGAGCCTTGGTAAGGCTCTATAAGATGCTAAGCATGTATTAATGAGAATTAGGTGGAAACCAGATGACCATATCTTCAATTTACGGCGCCGAAACAACACAAGAAACCTCAGCCATTGGCTTAGTACCTATGGTTGTGGAGCAAAACTCTAAAATCATAGCTAAATCAGAACAACATTATGGCTACCATATTCGTGGAGAGCGTGCCTTTGATATTTATTCGCGCTTGCTCAAGGAAAGAGTGATTTTCTTGGTGGGCGAAGTGAATGATCAAATGGCTAACTTAATTGTGGCCCAGCTACTGTTTTTACAGGCGGATAACCCCGATAAAGACATTAATATTTATATTAACAGCCCTGGCGGTTCCGTAACCGCAGGCATGGCCATTTATGACACCATGCAGTTTATTAAGCCTGATATTAGTACCATTTGCGTGGGGCAGGCTTGCAGCATGGGGGCCTTCTTGCTCGCCGCAGGAACAAAAGGGAAGCGTTTTGCTCTGCCTAATTCACGTATTATGATCCACCAGCCCTTGGGCGGCTTTCGCGGACAGGCATCGGATATTGAGATTCACGCCCGCGAAATTCTTTATATTAAAGATAAATTAAACCATTTATTAGCTGAGCACACAGGCCAACCCTTGGAGCAAATTGAAAAAGATACGGATAGGGATAACTTCATGGCGGCGGAGGCTGCTAAAGAATATGGCTTGATTGATCAAGTGCTCACAAAATATAGTGTATGAAGAAAAGCAGCCATTGGCCCTTGAAGTTTGGGCAAATGGCTGCATCTAGTGAGAACCTTAGCAACTAAATTATTAAGAGGCGGACTATGAGCGATCACAGCGGCAACAATAAAGATGGAAAGCTGCTTTTTTGCTCCTTTTGCAACAAAAGCCAGCATCAAGTAAGAAAGCTCATTGCGGGGCCTTCGGTATTCATTTGTGATGAATGCGTGGATTTATGTAATGACATCATTCGTGAGGAAATAAGCGAAGAAAACGCAAAAGAAGCAGAGGATAGGCTCCCAAGCCCGCAAGAAATTAAAGAAACACTGGATAACTTCGTGATTGGCCAACATCGGGCGAAGCGCGTGTTATCGGTGGCGGTGTATAACCACTATAAGCGCCTGCGTGCGGATAAATTAGGTGCTGGTAAAAATAGCGAAGAAGTGGAGCTAGGGAAGAGTAATATTTTGCTCATAGGCCCCACAGGCAGCGGTAAAACCCTGCTCGCTGAAACCTTAGCACGTTTATTGAATGTGCCTTTCACCATTGCCGATGCCACCACCCTCACTGAGGCGGGTTACGTGGGTGAGGATGTGGAGAATATTATCCAAAAGCTGTTGCAGAAGTGTGATTATGACGTGGAAGCTGCACAGCGGGGTATCGTGTACATTGATGAAATTGATAAAATTTCACGTAAGTCCGATAACCCATCCATTACTCGCGATGTGTCTGGTGAGGGGGTTCAACAGGCCCTGTTGAAGCTCATTGAAGGTACAGTGGCTTCGGTGCCGCCCCAAGGGGGTAGAAAGCACCCGCAGCAAGAATTTGTGCAGGTGGATACCTCCAACATCCTGTTTATTTGTGGTGGTGCCTTTGCTGGTTTAGAGAAAATTATTGAAGAGCGCTCCGATAAAGGGGGCGGTATAGGATTTTTGGCCACGGTGAAGAGCGAAGAAGATCCACAAGCCTTGGGTGAGTTACTCATGGATGTGGAGCCAGAGGATTTGATCAAGTTTGGCTTGATTCCAGAGTTCATTGGCCGCTTACCCGTGGTGGCTACCCTTGAGGAGCTGGATGAAGAAGCCCTAGTGCAAATTCTAACCAAGCCCCGTAATGCTTTAGTGAAGCAATACGAGCGCTTGTTTGAAATGGAAAATGTGGAGCTGGATTTTCGAGACGATGCTTTATTGGCCATTGCTAAACTGGCCATGGAGCGCAAAACCGGAGCCCGGGGATTACGGTCCATCTTGGAAAATATCCTCCTAGATACCATGTTCCAAGTACCAAGCTTGGAAGGGGTTATTAAAGTGGTGGTGGATGCGGCTGTGGTTCGTGGGGAATCCGATCCCTTACTTATTTATGAGCGAAGCGAAAATACCTCGAAAGTGGCGCCCGATTAATTCCGGGCGCTTTTAATTTTCAACTCGTTTCGTTACCCGAGAGGCATAGAGTGCAAAAGACAGTACCTGTTTTGCCGCTACGTGATGTAGTGGTTTATCCCCATTTAGTCATACCTTTATTTGTGGGTCGTGCTCGTTCAGTGACAGCGCTGGAAGAGGCCATGGCCACTGATAAACAAATTTTGTTAGTGGCACAACGCAACGCGGAGGATGATGATCCGCAACAGGAAGATTTACACCAAGTGGCCACTTTGGCTTCGGTGCTGCAATTGCTGCGCCTGCCCGATGGTACCGTAAAGGTATTGGTGGAAGGGCAACAACGTGCCAAAATTTTAAGCGCTGAGTTAGCTGAAGATGAAGAAGATGCGCCCTTATTAGCAGAAGTGGAGCTACTTAATACCAAAGAGGTGCCCGCTGCTGAGGCCAATGCCATGGCGGAAAGCCTAAAGGCCCGTCTGCGTGAATATGTGGAGTTAACCCGCAAGGTGGGTGAAGACACCCTGAATTCCGCTGAAGATATTCAGGAGCTCGATCATCTCACGGATACTTTAGCGGCACACATACAACTGGCCTTAGATGAAAAGCAGGCCTTGCTTGAAATGCTAGATCCTATGGAGCGGGCGGAGCAACTTGCGCTGCACTTGGCCACAGAAATCGATATTTTCAATGTGGATCGTAAAATTCGCGGGCGCGTTAAGCGTCAAATGGAAAAAAGCCAGCGCGAATACTATTTAAATGAGCAAATTAAAGCCATTCAGCGCGAACTTGGCGAAATTGATGATAGTGGCAGTGAGCTCGAGGCTTACGAACAAAAAATCAAAGACGCCAAAATGACGAAAGAGGCGGAAGAAAAAGCCCTTTCTGAGCTTAAAAAGCTGAAATCCATGGCTCCCATGTCCGCAGAGGCCACAGTGGTGCGTAGCTACTTGGATTGGATGATCAGTGTGCCTTGGCGTAAGCGCACCCGTTTGCGGAATGATTTGGCCAAAGCCAAAGAGATCCTAGATCAGGATCACTATGGCTTAGAGGAAGTGAAAGAACGTATTTTAGAGTTCTTAGCTGTGCAAAGCCGAGTGGGCAAGGTAAAGGGCCCCGTATTGTGCTTGGTGGGCCCACCTGGGGTG
>CALEAR010000107.1 GCA_937943665.1 uncultured Alcanivoracaceae bacterium | reverse complement strand
TGATATCGACCAAAGAACCTGAAGTGGCCCAGTGGGACAAGAGTATCGTGCCGAAGGGATAGAACGCGAAGTTTAACAGTATGGGCAAGAAAATGACACCTTTGCCGTTACCGAAGACCCCAACAAGGAAAAGTTTTATTGCCTCAGCATGTTCCCCTACCCCAGCGGGCAGTTGCACATGGGCCATGTTCGCAACTACACCTTAGGGGATGTGATTAGCCGTTACCAACGCATGCTAGGCAAAAATGTATTACAGCCCATGGGCTGGGATGCCTTCGGTTTACCCGCTGAAAATGCGGCCTTACAACGGGGTGAAGCCCCAGCCAAGTGGACCTACGCCAACATTGATTACATGCGTAATCAGCTCAAGCGCTTAGGTTTTGGCTACGATTGGAACCGTGAGTTAGCCACCTGTGATCCAGAATACTACCGTTGGGAACAATGGTTCTTCACCAAACTTTATGAAAAAGGTTTGGTGTACCGCAAAATGTCCACCGTTAACTGGGACCCAGTGGATCAAACTGTGCTTGCCAATGAGCAGGTGATTGATGGCCGCGGTTGGCGCTCTGGCGCTTTAGTGGAACAAAAAGAAATTCCCCAGTGGTTTATTAAAATCACCGATTACGCCGATGAGCTCTTAGAAGAATTGGATAACCTCGAAGAGTGGCCAGAGCAAGTGCGTACCATGCAAAAAAACTGGATTGGCCGCTCTGAAGGGGTGGAGATGGACTTCGCCATTCAAGGGGAAGAAGAGGCGGTGCGCATTTACACCACTCGCCCCGATACCGTATTCGGCGTAAGTTTTGTGGCCGTGGCCCCCACTCATCCGGTGGCACAAAAAGTGGCGCACATCCGCCCTGAACTAAGCGCCTTCATTGAACAGTGCAAGCGCGAGCAAAGCAATGAGGCCGAGCTTGCCCACGCAGAAAAGCGTGGCATGGACACAGGCCTAAAAGCCATCCACCCATTAACGAAGCAAGAGGTTCCTGTATGGGTGGCGAACTTTGTGCTCATGAGCTATGGCACCGGTGCTGTGATGGCTGTTCCCGCTCACGATGAAAGGGATTGGGAGTTCGCTCAATCCCATAACAGCCCCGTGCACCCTGTGATTAGCCCAGACGGCACCAATGAGCCCGACCTTAGCGAAGGTCCCTTCACAGAAGCTGGGATTTTGATTAATTCTCAGGAATTTTCAGGCCTTTCCTCCGAAGAGGCCTTTAACGCCATTGCTGATAAGCTCATTGAAGCTGGCCTAGGCGAACGCAAGGTGAATTACCGCCTGCGGGATTGGGGGGTATCTCGTCAACGCTATTGGGGCGCCCCCATTCCCATGCTGACCTTAGAAAATGGTGAGCTAGTGCCTGTGCCCGAGGAAGATCTGCCCGTGGTACTTCCAGAGGATGTGACCATGGATGGCGTACACAGCCCTCTTAAATCCGA
>CALEAR010000106.1 GCA_937943665.1 uncultured Alcanivoracaceae bacterium | reverse complement strand
AATGCCAACAAAATTTGGGCCGCGGCCAGCACATTGCCTGCCTTGCGCGTGCCTGCGGTGCCCGAGCACATTCAACACGCTGCCTACAAATGCTACGTGTTTGTGCGCCCAGAGTTACTGGCCGAAGGCTGGAGCCGAGACCGCATAGTACAAGAAATGGTAAACCGCGGTGTGCCGTGCTACCAGGGCTCTTGCTCGGAGGTATATTTGGAAAAAGCCTTCGATGGCACGGGGTTCCGCCCCGATGAGCCACTGCCTGTGGCTCGGGAACTGGGGGAAACTAGCCTTATGTTGTTGGTGCATCCCACCCTCACCGAGGCGGAAATAGAAAAAACCTGCCAAGTACTTAAAGAGGTGGTGGCCACCGCCACTCGCTAAGAGCCAACTACCATTGTGTTATTCCGTAGAGTGGCTTAATAAAGCGGTTTGTAAGTTGCGGTAAATTTGATCATACCAATATTTAATTGTGGTAAAACGACGCACCTTGTCGCTTTCATCGGTGATAACGTATGGCTATGTGCATGCATGCCAAGGCACCCGCATAACCGCTTTTAATGTTTGCAATATGGGCCCTTGGGTTGTGCGTTAATAAACGGCTGCTACTACTAAAAGAGAAGAATAGTGAAACGTTTTTTAATTGGATTGCCGCGAACCTATAAACGTATCCTACAAATTACATTGGATGCGGGCGTGGTGTGGGTTGCGCTGTGGCTCGCCTTTGCTGCGTGTTTGGGCTTTGATGTGGGCACGCAGTACGCCGCAGCCCATGGTTGGATGTTTTGGGCACTGCCTTTGATTTCGGTACCTGTGTTTATGCTAATGGGCATGTACCGTGCGGTAGTGCGTTACCTAGGCGTAGAGGCCCTCGTAACCATGGTAAAAGGGATTACGGTTTCCACCTTGCTGTTTGCCCTGGTGATTTATTTACAACAAACCGGCAGTGCCTCTACTTTGGTGTTGCCGCGCTCCTTGGTATTCATTTATTGGATGCTCGCCCTGTTTTTGCTGGGGGGTATGCGTTTGGCCATGCGCTATTACCTTAGCGATACCCTCTTGTTTTATGGCTTTGGAACTGTGCCCTTTTTAAAAGCAAAGCCGCGGCTGCCTCGGGTTATTATTTATGGGGCAGGGGCCTCGGGGAATCAGTTGCTTCATGCCCTGCGCATGAGCAACGATATGGAGCCCATCGCCTTTGTGGATGACGATGAAAACCTACACAACCGCTACATTGGCGGGGTGCGAGTGTATCCCCCCAATAAAATTCAACGGATTATTAACCGTAAAGGCGCCAAGGAAATTCTGCTGGCCATTCCCTCTGCCACCCGTGCACGCCGCCAAGAGATTTTATCCGTATTGAAGGATTACTCCCTCCATGTGCGCTCTATTCCTGGGTACATGGATTTGGCCAGCGGCCGTGTGCAAGTGCAGGATTTGCAAGATGTGGATGTGGCGGATCTTCTTGGGCGCGATGCCGTGGCCCCCATGCCAGAGCTTTTTGAACCCTGCATTAAAAACAAAGTGGTGATGGTAACGGGGGCGGGGGGCTCCATTGGCTCGGAGTTGTGCCGACAAATCTTCACCAACGGTGCCACCACCTTAATTTTGTTTGAGCACGATGAATACAGCCTGTACCGCATTTACCAAGAGCTCACCACCTGGGCCAATAAAAAAGGCTACGCAGTGCAACTGGTGCCTATTTTGGGATCTATTCGTAATTTCCATCGCCTACTGGAGGTGATGCAAGCTTGGAAGGTGGATACGGTTTACCACGCCGCAGCTTATAAGCATGTGCCCATTGTGGAGCACAATATTACCGAAGGCGTTGTAAATAATGTGAAGGGCACCCTGTATGCTGCCGAGGCTGCCATTGCCGCTGGGGTGGCAAGCTTTGTACTGGTTTCCACCGATAAAG
>CALEAR010000105.1 GCA_937943665.1 uncultured Alcanivoracaceae bacterium | reverse complement strand
CATAACATTTGGCCAATACGTTTTTGCGTAAGGCTTTCACCGTGGAGCGAGCAATGATTTTACTACCAATAGCTGCCTGAATGGCCACATCGTACATTTGACGCGGCACTAGCTCTTGCATCTTTTCCACGAGCTGGCGGCCGCGATACGTTGCTTGATCGTTATGGCAAATCATGGCTAGGGCATCCACGCGATCACCATTGATCAACACATCCACACGCACCAATTTAGCCGCTTCAAAGCGATCAAAGGCGTACTCTAAAGACGCATAACCACGGCTTACAGACTTCAAGCGATCAAAGAAATCCAAGACCACTTCGGCCATGGGAATATCATAAGTTAAGGAAACCTGATTACCGTGGTATACCATGTTCTTTTGCACTCCACGGCGTTCCACCGCTAAGGTGATCACATTACCCACGTATTCCTGTGGCACTAAAATATTCACTCGCGCTATGGGTTCGCGGAACTCTTCCACAAGGTTACCCTCTGGTAACTCGGAGGGGTTATCCACATACATTAAAGTGCCATCAGTGAGCAACAACTCATACACCACTGTGGGCGCCGTGGTAATTAAATCTAAATCGTATTCGCGCTCCAAGCGTTCTTGGATGATCTCCATGTGCAACATGCCCAAGAAACCCACTCGGAATCCAAAACCCAACGCGTCTGAGGTTTCTGGCTCATAGAACAGAGACGCATCGTTTAACGCCAAGCGAGATAACGCCTCACGGAAATCCTCATAATCATCAGCCCCTGTGGGGAACATACCCGCATATACTTGGGGCTTCACCTGCTGGAAGCCGGGCAAAGATTCCACTTCTGGGGTGCGGGCAGAAGTAAAGGTATCCCCCACGGGGGCCCCTTTAATATCCTTAATGCTTGCCGTCACCCAACCCACTTCACCGGCACGTAGAATCCCTGTTTCCTCGCGCTTGGGAGTAAAGATACCCACGCCATCCACCACATGCTCTTGGCCGGTGGATTTCACCAAAATGCGATCGCCTTTTTTCAGCTGTCCATTGGTTACACGCACCAAAGACACCACACCGAGGTAGTTATCAAACCAGGAGTCAATAATCAGACACTGCAACTTGCCCTCGCGATCGCCTTCAGGAGCGGGAATTTTTTCCACTAGCTGCTCTAGCAGCTCATCAATACCAATGCCTGCCTTAGCACTTACTTCACAAGCGTCTGAAGCATCAAGACCAATAACATCTTCAATCTCTGCCTTCACACGCTCTGGCTCGGCTTGGGGCAAATCGATTTTATTCAGTACGGGCAATACTTCGAGATCCTGCTCAATGGCGGTATAACAAGTGGCCACCGATTGGGCCTCTACCCCCTGAGCAGCATCCACCACAAGCAAGGCACCTTCACAGGCAGAAAGTGAACGTGACACCTCATAGGCAAAATCCACGTGTCCTGGGGTATCAATGAAGTTCAGCTGATACTTCTCACCATTTTGTGCCGTGTAATACAGGGTTACACTTTGCGCTTTAATGGTAATACCACGCTCGCGCTCAAGATCCATGGAATCAAGTACACGATCGCGTTGCTCACGTTCAGTTAATCCACCACAAACCTGAATAAACCGATCCGCAAGGCTCGATTTACCATGATCAATGTGGGCGATAATAGAAAAGTTACGAATATGGCTAATGTCTGTCACAGATTCTCTGCAAGTCTAAATTAACGGGCGGTCATTCTACTCGATTTTTATACTGCTGTGCACAAATTCATGCCGGCGGTATAGATAAGACCCTAAAAAAAAAGAGGCGCACTATGGCGCCTCTACATACTGTGGCAAATAAAACTATTTTTCCACTTTTATGGCTAAAAACATGGGGTTCTCGCCCCTTTGCACTAGCAAAGGCACCCAGGTGTCTTTGGGTATTTCCTTCGCTAAAGAGGCAAACTGCTCTGGCGAAGTGATTTCCTGATTGTTCAGGCTTCGCACAATATCACCTGCCCGCACACCTGCTTTACGCGCCACACCTGATTTCGCCTCTTTCACTCGCACACCATGGTCTAAACCAAGCTTTTCTTTGGTGCCCTTATCCAAGGGCTCCACCACTAAACCTAAGGTAGCACCCTCTTCTTTTGTTTCAGTGGCGGTGGTTGCCACTTCAT
>CALEAR010000104.1 GCA_937943665.1 uncultured Alcanivoracaceae bacterium | reverse complement strand
ATTACCCGCCTACTGCAAATCATCCAGCACAGTGGCTAGGCTTGGTTCACCGTAGGTCATCCCATAGGCCACCTTCACCGGAAACCGTTTTGCCAACGCTTCCGCCTGCTGCTGTGTAATGGTGCGAATGGGGGAATCCTCCTGCCAAATAAGACGGTACTTAGCCAAGGCCTTACGGGGCCTAAAGGGCAGGATCAAGCAATGCAATACCCAGAACCATAGCCATCGCGGAGCATCCACTACGCGGGGGTCTCCAAGAAACTCTTTCAAATAACGGCGTACAGCACCGGTGGATAAGGTATCAGGGGTACCTAGGTTTACAATAACTACTGCAGTTTTAGCAGCCATGGAAATTCCTTAAATCAACCACCACAGCGGCAAAAAAATACCGCTGCAAATGTAAAAACCTCACTTGCAGCGGCAACTTTATCAGCACTGCGAAATTTTCGCAGCTTAGTTAACTGCCTCATCACCTAAGGTGATGTTCATCTCAAGCACATCAATGCCTTCGTTGCGATCCAATTGCACATTCACCGCATCGGCATCCACATTCACATATTTGCGCACCACTTCAAGTAGCTCCTGATGCAACTGTGGTAAATAATCAGGACCACCTCGTAAGGTGCGCTCATGGGCCACAATAATTTGCAAACGCTCCTTGGCCACCCCCGCCGTGTTTTTCTTTTTTGGCAACAAGTAACGAAAGATACTCATTTCAACCTCCAAACAAGCGGCCGAGGAAACCTTTCTTGGCCACGCTCACAAAGCGTAAGGGAAGGTCTTCACCAAGGAAGCGCGCTGTGGCATCTAAGTAGGCTTGCCCCGCATCGGAATCCACATCCAGGATCACGGGGGTGCCTGCGTTACTAGCATTTAACACCGCCTCCGACTCTGGGATCACACCCAATAAGGGAATCGCCAAGATTTCCACCACATCATCCACACTGAGCATTTCGCCCTTTTCCACACGCTCGGCGCTATAACGAGAAAGCAATAAGCGGGCAGGCAACTCGCCTTGGCCCTCCTCGGCACGACGAGTTTTGGAGGCAAGAATCCCTAAAATACGGTCTGAATCTCGTACACTGGAAACCTCAGGGTTGGTAACCACAATGGCTTCATCCGCAAAGTAGGCAGCAGTGAGTGCACCCTTTTCAATACCCGCTGGGCTATCACAAATAATGTATTCCATGCCCATTTCCGAAAGCTCTTCAATGACCTTTCCCACGCCCTCAATGGTGAGTGCATCTTTATCTCGAGTTTGGGAGGCGGGCAGGATATAAAGATTCTCTGTGCGTTTATCTTTAATCAGGGTTTGGCGCAAGTTCGCATCACCGTTAATCACGTTAACGATGTCATACACCACGCGGCGCTCGCACCCCATGATTAAATCCAAATTGCGTAAGCCCACATCAAAATCAATCACTGCGGTTTTAAACCCGCGCAACGCTAACCCAGTGGCAATGGCAGCACTGGTGGTGGTTTTACCCACGCCACCCTTACCCGAGGCGACCACAACAACTTTTGTCACAAGCACTCTCCTTTATGAGCCATATCTTTATTATGCATTAAGTGGCTGTATTTCTAATGCTTCCACATTCAGTGATATTTGCACAGCTTTGTTTTGCAGTTTCTCTGGTAAATCCTCAGCCACGTAGTAATGGCCTGCCACAGATACCAACTCTGCATTTAGCCGCTGGCAAAAAATTCGGGCATTGGTATTGCCTCGCACCCCAGCCATGGCGCGACCGCGCAAATTACCGTACACATGGATATGGCCTTCGGCCATCAGTTCGGCGCCCGTACCCACAGAGCTCATAACGATGAGATCCCCACGGCTGTACACTTGTTGGCCAGAGCGCACGGGCTGCTCGATCAGCACAGTTTCCACCACTTCCTTCATCGCGGGAGTGCTTTCTTTCTCGCTAAGGGTGCGCCCTCCTCGAGAGGAAAGCGCCACCACGCCAAGCTCCAAGGGGATCAACACCTCCTCGGGTACCTGCGATGCTTGGGATACAGCCACCAAGTTTAAGCCGTGCAAGCGCACCATGCTCACCACTTCGTGAATGAAAACGGGATCACTATTGGGTGGGAAATCCAGCACCAGTGCCACATCTCTAAGCCACTCTTGGGCGTTATCTAGTTGTGCTAATAAGGCTTGATTAACTTTATCGAGGGCCGCTTGCTTCACCTGCAACACGGTGACCATCAACATGCGACCCTTAAACTCAACAACATCGGTATCCGTTTGTTCCAATGGCACAGTTGCGCTTCCTTTAATTGTTATTTGCCACTTAATGTGAACCAGCAGGCATTATAGGAGGTTTTCTGAGGATCAGGTATAGCTCAGAATGAGGTTATACAGAATTTTCCTACGGAAGGGAGGGACAAGCAGCGCACATGGCAGCAGCGGCTGCCATGCTTAACCATACTTACGCTTCTAAGCCAGCGAAGATTTGATCGCGGATACTTTCTAAGCTGCCAACACCTTCAACACGAACGTATTTGGTGCTGTTATCCTTTTTCGCCAAGTCTTGGTAAAAATCCACCAAGGGGCGTGTTTGAGATTGATACACCTCTAACCGGTGGCGTACCGTTTCTTCCTTATCGTCATCACGTTGCACTAAAGGCTCGCCGGTAACATCGTCTTTACCTTCTTCCTTAGGCGGATTGTAAATAACATGATAGCTACGACCAGAGGCAGGGTGCACTCGACGGCCAGACATGCGGCGAATAATTTCTTCGTCATCCACATCTAGCTCCACCACGGCATCAATATGAATACCCGCTTCCACTAAGGCTTCTGCTTGAGGAATGGTACGTGGAAAGCCATCGAATAAAAAGCCATTGGCACAATCGGCTTCTGCGATGCGCTCCTTCACTAAGCCGATGATGATGTCATCAGACACTAGGCCGCCCGCATCCATCACTTTTTTGGCTTCCTGACCTAAAGGGGTACCTGCCTTCACTGCAGCACGCAGCATATCGCCTGTGGAAATTTGGGGAATACCAAACTTCTCGGTAATGAATTGGGCTTGGGTTCCCTTACCCGCACCTGGGGCTCCTAATAGAATGATGCGCATAATATTGCTCTCCGTTTACCACTGTGGTCATCCGCACAGTATGAGCGGTTGGCCTGCGTAAAAGTGGTGAATTCTAGCACTGCTACACACTATTCAACAAGCCAAGCCTAAAATCTATTCCGCCTTTTTCAATGTTAGGGCAAGGGCGTCATCACTTGGCCATGGCTTTACATCACTGATGAACTGGGCATCAGACACATCTGTGCTAGCACTGCGGCTATAGCGCGCACCCACAACTAAAGTCTCATCTGCAGGGTCCACATAGCGGCTTAACCAATCACCGCTAGAGAGCTCCACTGTGACAGGAAATCGATTCACCAACACACGACGTGCCGCCAAGGGTTGACCCGTACTGCCCTCGCGACGCACATACACAAACAGGGTGCCGCCGCGAGAAATTCCTTCTTGCGCTTCCACTTCCACAGTGAGGGATCGCATGGATCCTGTGAGTTCCTTTTGCTCCTGCACAAAGGCCAAGCTGCGTTCAAGCAAAGCGCGCGTATTATCATCCGCTTGATGGCGCGACAGTAAGGATTTCCAAGCATCCTCAGCCAAATCGTATTCACCAGCCTCAGTGGCTGCCATGGCCAACATCAACCAAGCACCATCGTGTTCAGGCTCCTTTAATAGGGCCACATGCAAGTGCCCATAGGCTTCCTGATTTAAGGCGCCTTGGTTTTCCTCTAGGGCCAATTGCGCCATCCATAAGCGCCCATCCACATCATCCTCTAAGGCAAGGGCATTTTCGGCGGCTTCCTTAGCCATGGGAATGGCCTGGGACATTTGCATAAACTGGCTCAACTCCAACCAACCTGCTGCTGAGGGGCGGTTAATTAATCGATGTTGCAATAACCGAGCCATAGCCCACGTTTTTTCGCGGTCATCGAAAATACTGGCTTGGCCATCGATTACCTTATCCACCTCTTCTGCCAAGGTTAAACGATCTTCGAGTAACCCGAGAGTGCCCTCCTTGTAACCCGTGCTCCAATACAAGAACACTCCCAACCCTAAACCAAGCACCAAGGCAACTATCGCTGTGGCTGTGGTCGGGGTTTGCTCGCTACGGGATTCTCGAATAAAGAACCACAATAACCACAGCCCCATGGCCAACAAAAAAGCCACAGCCGCAGCAATCAACAACATATTCATAGGGTTTCCTCATCGTCATCTAATTGGCGCCGTAGGGCTCGTCGCACAGCAAACACCACTCCGAAAACACCAAGCAACAAAATAACCGCAGGACCAAACCATAACACCACTGTGGTGGCATCCATGGGGGGGCGGTAGCTCACGAAATCACCATAGCGAGCACGAAAATACTCCACCACTTCTTTATCGGTTTTGCCTTCATTAATTAACTCAGCGGTTTTGCGACGCATATCCTCAGCGATATCCGCATCGGAATCACCAATACTTTGGTTTTGGCACTTGGGGCAACGCAATTCAGTAATAAGCTTACGATAGCGCTGTTCTTGCTCTGCCGTATCGAACTCATAAATATCGAAGCCCTGCGCAGCCATACTGATAATCATCAATAACGTAACTAATAACCCTCTCATCCTTGGCTCCTTTCTCAAGGCATGGGCGCCGCAGGCGCGGGCACCACAGTGGCATCAACACTGGATGGCAAGTGAGGTTGAAACTTTTCTTCCCACACCTGTGCATTCACTTCACCGGCGTGACGCACCAAAATAATGCCATCAGGATTAATCAAATAGGTTTCAGGAGCGCCATACACACCAAGATCTAAGGCAAAATCCCCTTCCCTATCCACTATGATCTCGCTATAAGGATTGCCAAGATCCATCAAGTACTTTTCGGCCTTATCTTTGGCATCTTTATAGTTCACCCCCACAATATCCACGCCCTGCTCCGCTAGCTGCATAAAGTAGGGGTGCTCCACATAACAGGTGGGACACCAGCTACCCCAAACGTTAAGCAAGGCCCAGCGCCCCTCAAAAATGGCCTCGGTGTGCACTGTGTTTTCATCCAACAAATCCGGCAAGGCAAAGGCCGGCACCGGTTGATTAATCAGTGCCGAGGGCAAGGTTTCTGTATCACGGCCAAGGCTTGCATAAAGCAAGGCGGCCAAGGCAAAAAACAACACCACTGGAATCAACCAAATACTGGCTCTCATGCTGTTTGCTCCTGCTGACCTTTAGGCATGGGCTTGCGATAACGTTTATCCATGGCGGCCAATATGCCACCAATGGCCATAATTAACGCACCCAACCACAACCAACGCACGCCCGGTTTATAGTAAACCCGCACTGCCCAAGCACCTGGCATATCGAGTTCCTCACCCAGGGCCACGTACAAATCGAAAATCAACCCAGGGCGCAACGCCACCTGCGTCATCACCTGCTGGGCCACTCGGTAATTCCGTTTCTCAGGGTACATATAGGTGACTTTGCGGCCGTTTTTCTCCACTAGGAAGGTGCCGCGCATGGCATCATAGTTGGGCCCTTTGCGAGGCTTCACATCTTCAAAGGTGAAATCAAAGCCACCCACGCTCACCGTATCCCCAGGCACCATACGCACATCGCGCTCAATTTCATGGTGGGTCACCATGGTGATACCTGCCACCACTAAAGCCAATCCGCAGTGGGCTAAAATCATGCCGTAATAGCTGCGTTGTAATCGACGGCTACCACGCCATAGCCCCTGGCGGAAAGCTGTGGCTTTTTTATACCAATCATACAAGTGGCCAATCACCACATACATCACCATGATCATGGCCAAGGTGCCCACAAAGCTCGTGGGTTCAGGCCACAGAGAGGCTAAAAAGCCCACGATCACCCCGCCAATCGCCGCCCAAGCTAAAGGGGCCTTCAAGGCAGCCCAGCGATGACGCTTCCAATTAGCAATCACACCTGGCACCAAAATGGCCATTAACAGTAGGGTTAATGGCACAAAGAAGGCATTAAAGTAAGGGCCGCTAATGGAAATACGCACATCCATGGCATCCCCAATGAGGGGGAATAAGGTGCCCATTAACACCACAAAGGTGGCAGTGAGTAATAGCAGGTTATTTCCTAACAGGAAGGTTTCGCGCGATAACAGCTTAAAGCCACTTTTGTTTTGTAATAAGGGAGCGCGCATGGCGAAGAGCAGCAAGGACCCACCGGCCACTACAGCGAGGAAGATTAAAATAAAGGTGCCTCGGGCGGGGTCGTTGGCAAAAGCATGCACCGAGGTTAAGACCCCTGAGCGCACTAAGAAGGTGCCTAGCAAACTTAAGGAGAAAGTGAGAATGGCCAACAACACTGTCCACGCACGGAAGAGATTACGTTTTTCAGTTACCGCTAAGGAGTGCAGCAAAGCGCTGCCGGAAAGCCAAGGCATAAAGGAGGCGTTTTCCACAGGGTCCCAGAACCACCAGCCCCCCCAACCCAACTCGTAATAGGCCCACCAAGATCCCAGCGCAATACCCACGGTTAAAAAGGCCCAAGCCACCGTGGTCCAGGGACGCGCCCAACGTGCCCACGCAGGATCTAAACGGCCAGAAATTAACCCCGCCACCGCAAACGCAAATGCCACCGAGAAACCCACATATCCCATATAAAGCATGGGCGGGTGTACCACTAACCCTGGGTCCTGGAGCAAGGGGTTAAGGTCTGCGCCATCAATGGGGAACCAAGGCAACATGCGATCAAAAGGGTTCGAAGTGAACAACATAAAGGATAAGAACCCCACCGCTATCATGCCCATTACCGCTAGCACCTTAGCCACCATGGAAGCGGGCACAGAACGGCTTAGCAAGGCCACCGCAGCTCCCCAAGCGGCCAGCATCCAAATCCATAATAGTAGGGAACCTTCATGCCCACCCCAGATGGCGGATAAGCGATACCCCCAAGGTAAGTCTGAGTTTGAGTGGTTAGCCACATAGGTGACACTAAAATCATTGCTATAAAAGGCCCAACCCAAGGCCACAATCGCAATGCTCACCAGCAAAAATTGCATCTTGGCCAAGGGTCTTGCAAGGTTTATCCAACTTGCTTGCTGTTTCCAAGTGCCAAGTAAAGGCGCAAAGGATTGCAGCAGTGCTAATCCCAACGCTAACCAAACGGCAAAGTGTCCAATCTCTACTATCACGATGACTCCTCAGGGTACTTAAACCAAGACGCAAGGGCCTTATAGTGGCAGCATTATGCCACAATGTAAAAAACGCAAACCAAACACAATTTGGGTACTTATTGGGATACCATACAAACAAGCTAACATGCCTGTATTTAGTGAGAATTATTTATCATTTGCAACACCTAGACATAATTTATTCCTTCTAGGTTAGAGCCTTATTCTAAGATTTTGTTATGATGTGGCTCTTCGTGGCCAGGTGGGCCCTGAACCACTGTTCTCGTTTACAGAGATAGATAACAATGCATACTAAAAAAACAAGTTTTAATAAAGAAGAACTCATCGCCTGTGCAAAAGGGGAACTCTTTGGTGAAGGCAACGCACGCCTACCAATGCCGGGCATGTTGATGCTCGATCGCATCACTGCCATCCACCAAGAGGGCGGCACCTATGGTAAAGGCTATGTGGAAGCTGAGTTAGATATTACGCCAGAACTGTGGTTTTTTGATTGCCATTTTTTAGAAGACCCTGTGATGCCAGGCTGTTTAGGCTTAGATGCCCTTTGGCAACTTTTAGGATTTTTTCTGGGCTGGAGCGGCCACCCAGGCAAAGGCCGCGCACTTGGATTAAGTGAGTTAAAGTTTACCGGAGAGGTATTGCCCACCCACAGCACGGTTTCCTACCGCCTTGATATACAACGCGTGATTGCCCGTGGCCTTACCTTGGGATTGGCAGATGGGTCAGTATCCGTGGATGGCAAGGAAATCTACCACGCCAAACAACTTAAAGTCGGCTTATTCACCTCCACTGATGGTTTTTAGGAATTAGGATTATGAGAAGAGTGGTTATTACCGGCATGGGCATTGTTTCTTGCCTAGGCAATGATCTTCAAACGGTAACCGAGGCGCTAAAAACCGGCAAATCCGGTATTCGCTTCAATGAAACCTATCGCGAACTTGGCCTACGCAGTCAAATATCGGGGGTTCCCCAAATTGATTTAAGCGAACACATTGAGCGCAAAGCTCGCCGCTTTATGGGTGATGCTGCCGCTTACGCGTACGTGGCCATGAAAAACGCCATTGTCGAGGCAGGTCTCACCTAAGAGCAAGTCTCC
>CALEAR010000103.1 GCA_937943665.1 uncultured Alcanivoracaceae bacterium | reverse complement strand
GGCGCTAAAATAAGGGTAACTTCGGTTTGCCAACCCACATCCTCTGTGGCGTTTTTGGGGCTTTTATCTAACAATTGAGGAGTGCCCTGAAAGCGGCTTAATACAAAATCGCGGTAATCTTGGTTTTTTTCACACCAGGCGCGCACATGCCAACGCAGCGTGGTTTGCACTAGGTGGTGCGGCACAATAATGCGGCCTTCCTTGCTTGGGTTACCAATAGAGCGATAATCCACTTCTAGTCTTCGTTGCTCTCGCAAGGCTCTAACAATGGGGCGCACAAAAGCAGGAGTAATGTGGCGTGCGGGCAAATTCACCGCTTGTGTGGGCAAAGGGGCCACTAAAGCTGTGTTATAGCCCATTAACCAGTTTAAATATTCACTAGCATTGCCTGTGATGTATTCAGGCACAAAAGTATTGGCTGCTTTGTAGTATTTTTCACGTGGGTGATAAACCAATGCTTCAGGATGCCGCTTTAAATATTGCTTTAAAACACGGCTAGCATACTGGCGTGTTACATTGGTGTAATGGCTTAGCTCCCCAGGCCTTACACTCCCCTCCCAAAACACTAATAACTCTATTAACCAGTTATAGTGCATCTGGCTCATAAGCCCCCCTATTACTTTTAATACGCTTTATAAGTTGCTCTTGTTGTTCAGCTTTACATTAG
Source organism: uncultured Alcanivoracaceae bacterium (assembly GCA_937943665.1). GTDB lineage: Bacteria > Pseudomonadota > Gammaproteobacteria > Pseudomonadales > Alcanivoracaceae > CALEAR01. The sequence continues at coordinate 2,410 of CALEAR010000103.1, read as the reverse complement.
GGTTTGTTAATTATTTTGTATAACGGACCCAATCTTTAGCTACCCCACATCGGGCAAAGCCCCTGCCACCACGGCTAACTGTATGGCAATAATCCCCACCCCTGCACACAGTACTAGCACCAAAAGGCCACCGCCACCCCACACTTGGTACGCCTGTTGTGGGTGTTCTTGGCGCACTCGCCAAGCCAGCAGTGCCGGCAACAATAACGAAAGCACCGCCAAAGCCACGGCGGCAAAGCCCAGAGCAAACACAAAACCCTGGGGAAAATAAAGCGCAAACCCTAATGGGGGCAAAAAGGTAACAACGCCTGTACGTAAGCGCCCCTGCCATTGGTTGCCGTGGCGAAGCAGCTGAGCAAGAAAATCAAATAAACCTAAGGAAACCCCTAAAAAAGAGGTGGCCAAGGCCAAGCCTGCAAAAGCGCGCACGGCTAGCTCCACTTTGGGGGCCACTGTTTTAAGGGCGCTAAGCAACCCATTAATACCGGAGGCTTGCGCTAGCACATGCAAAAATGTGTCGCTTTCCACCACTCCTAAGGTGGCTAGCTGCCATAACAAATACACCAATAAGGGAATGCCGCTGCCTAGTACAAACACCCGCCGGAGCTTTGCCACATCCCCTTGGAGGTAGCTCACTATGCTAGGAATACTGCCATGAAAGCCAAACGAGGTGAAGACAATAGGAATAGCCGCCAACACAAAGGCCGTGGTCACAGGCGAAGTAAGCAACAACTCACCTCGCACAAAGGGCAACAGCAAGGCAAGCATCATTAGCAAAAACAGCATTTTTGTGGCGAAGAGCAGGCGGTTTATCATATCCACGGAGTGAGTACCCACCACCACAACTCCACCGCCAAGGGCGGCAAACCCCACAATGCCCACATAGGCTGGGGGCTCCTGCCAACCCAATTGGGTAAGAAATAAGGTAAGTATGTGCCCACCACCCACTAAGTAAGCGGCCACTAAAGCATAGAGTAAAAAGGGCATGGCTACGTTGGCAGCCCATTGCCCAAAAGCCCCTAAATAATGCTGCGATAATGCACTTAACCCTTTATGAGGGGAATGGTGTTGGTACACCTCCACCATTAATAAAGCGGTGTAGCTCATTAACGCCCACAGCCCCACTAACAAGGCCACTGTGGTGCCAACGCCCACGCCTGCGGTGGCAATGGGCATGGCTAGCATACCCGCACCTAAGGCGGTGCCCGCCACTATGCCCGTACTGCCTAAGGTTTTATGCTTCATGGGAATTCAACTTACGTAATTGCATTTCGGCCAGCGGGTGTTCTAATGCTTCGGCTTTTTCAAACCACAGTTTGGCCTGTGCGGTATCTTCGGTGTTCAAAAAATGCATGCCTACTTGGTAAGCAGCTTTGGCATCGCCTTGTTCACCGGCAAGGCGTAAATAACGCAAACCTTCAAACTTAGCGGCTTTGCCCTGTCCTTTGTGGTACAGCAAATGCCCGTAAAATGCTTGAGCATCTCGATCCCCTGTGCTCGCCATGCGTGCATATTGGGTTTGCATCCATTCCCATAGGCGTGGGTTTTCAAAGGCCCAGCGTTTGCCAAATAAGCGCCGCGCCAGCCAATAACTTATTTTTGCACGTAACACTGCCCACATTTGTTAGCCTCCTTTAAAGCACCATGGCTGCTAGCCAGCCAAAACCCAGTAAGGGCACATTATAGTGTATGAAGGTGGGCACCACTGTGTCCCAAATGTGGTTGTGCTGTCCATCCATGTTTAGCCCCGAGGTGGGGCCCAAGGTGGAATCTGAGGCGGGGGAGCCGGCATCGCCCAAAGCGCCTGCGGTGCCCACTAGGCTAACAATGGCTAAGGGGCTAAACCCTAACTCTAAAGCCAAAGGCACAAAAATAGCCGCAATAATGGGCACGGTGGAAAACGAGGAGCCAATGCCCAAGGTTACCAACAACCCCACTAGCAGCATTAAAAATGCCCCCAAAGCCTTATTGTTGCCAATAATGCCAGCGGCACTTTGCACTAGGGTTTGCACCTCGCCCGTGGTACGAAGCACCTCCGCAAATCCTGAGGCGGTGATCATAATAAAGCCGATCATGGCCATCATTTTCATGCCTTCGGTGAATAAATCATCGGATTCTTTCCAACCCACCACACCCGAAAGGGAAAACACCACAAAGCCAAGCAAGGCTCCCATAATCATGGAATCCAGCCACAGCTGCACCGCAAAAGCCACAAACACGGCCACCGCTGCTGCCACTAGGCTGCGAGGGTTATAGAGGGTGGCTTCTGCTCGTTGCTGAGTATTCACCGAGGCATGGGTGATATAGGTGCGCGGTTTACGGTAGCTAATGAACACCGCCACCAATAACCCCAGCAACATGAGATCGGAAGAGCACACGTCTGAACTCCAGTCACCAGATCTGATCTCGT
>CALEAR010000102.1 GCA_937943665.1 uncultured Alcanivoracaceae bacterium | reverse complement strand
AACCCTATTCACTATTCTTGCCAACAAGATAAACGCAGCCCGCAGGCGTGGTTTGTGGAAGAAGAGGGCATGTTCAAATTGAATTTCTCGGTGGAAGAATCCCTTCATGAAGCCTTTGAAGCCTATTTCCATGAGCTCATTGAATTACGGCTTGCAGAATATTTTGCCCGTTCTAGTGTGGCAACAAAGCTAGTGGCGCAAACCAATCTCCAATACACGGAAGAATAGCTCACAATATTATGGGCTATGCTATAACTCTTATTTAACCAACCACAGGAGCATTCCAACAGCATATTTCCACGGGGGGTGCCCTTAAGGCACCAAACCAAGCTCGGTCACGGTGAATAGCCGCCACGGGTTACACAACTTCCCGGCATAGGTGCGGAACGTGCCGCCGCCATTGTGGCCCTGCGGCCCATTGGCAACATAAAACAACTTAAGCGCATCCCCGGCATTGGCCCCGCAAGGCTGAAGGCCATTATTAACTATGGCGTTATTCTTTAGCGATTTAGCGTAGATGCCAACGATTATTGCAATGCGTTACTCATCGACAACAATTGCGAGGGCCATGCGGTGCTGCTATATCGATAGTTTTTATAATCACAATGCAAGTTAAAGAGAGATCAATGTGGTAGGCAAAGCCTAGGAATACTAAAAACCGCTTTAAGGTAATGAACACTAAAACAAGAGTAGAATGCTAGTGTCATGAAGCACAACACCAACACTCTACTAACATTAAGATAACTAAACGATGTTCAACTAGCGGCTTTGTTTTTTGTGACGAAAACCAATTTCTTTTCTTTGAACCAAGCAGCCATTCCCCACGGGGTTAAGCAAAATCTTAGTACCGGCTTCGGTCTCAAACGCTATAATATTTTTATTAATTTCATCCCTATAGGTAGCATCGTTCATAAAACTTTCTTTACTTGTTGCTACACAGTTTTTCTCACTATAGAAAGTGTGCGTATAAACAAACGAACAGGTGCCATCTTTCGCTGGGATAACAGTAAAATCCACTAAAGTACTTCCATCGCTAAAGCTAAGCTCTAATGTGGCATTTAATGGTTGGTCATCGCTTTTCTCAGCAGCAACAAACGCCCAAGAGCCATAATTTTTGTTTTCTGCGAAAAACTGCTCGATTTCAGAAACTGTGGACAAGCAAGCTTTATAGCCTGATCTTTTAGCATACTCTGTTACTTGGTCCGCACTATATGATGATAAAGAGATCGCGCAAAGCCCCATCCCAACCAGTACCCTTCCAAATTTCATACTAAAAACTCCTTCTAGGCGCACTATAATGCACAAAATTATTCATTTTTTATAAGATATATTTATCGTATATTAATTCACGATTTTGTTTACAAATAATAAGCGAATATTACCAATAAAAACAGGTTCAGCAAAAGCATGTGAAGAAACTGCGCTCGTTTACCCATCCATATTTCTAACGACAATTCGTGTTCCCAAAGTTATCTTTTCTACAACGGGTGATATTGCCCTTATCATCGCGCCAAATGGTGTTGCCAAAGGCATCGGTGCGGCTGCGATAACGGCTGCCATCGCTGCCTCGAATTTGCGTATTACCAAAGTTATCCGTGCGGGAACGGTAACGGGTGCCATCACTGCCCCGAATTTGCGTATTACCAAAGTTATCCGTGCGAGAGCGATAACGGGTGCCATCGTTTTTACGGTAGGTGGTGTTACCAAAGGCATCGGTGCGGCCCTGAAGAGTATTGCCTTGGCCATCGCGGCAGCGGGTGTTGCCAAAGGCATCTTCCGTGCAGCGTAGTTGGGCCTCTGCTGCTACAGAGAAGCAAAACAACAGCAAAGCTAAGGTGGCGGCTATCCTCTTCATGGCGATTCTCCTAAAATAACGTTCACTTACTCAAGCAAGCGTGCTAGCTGCTTTTCTGTTAGCGTGTGCTGACTGGTTTTTACCTTTGCGTCCCCCGTAACACATTCTTAAGATCCCGCCACAGGGTTGCCTGCTTCATCAAAGCGTACGCTATGATCATAAGTATAGCGCACCATAAATCCTGTAACGGGGCCAAAAAAGGCACCTCGGGGGTATTAATAGCTCACCACCCCCACCATATCGCCTTCGCACCCCTCCCAATAATGGGCATTAAATGCGTACATGTGTTTACCTCTTCGCTCATAACATAGGGAGAAGGCTCCCTCATATTCCAAGCGCCCGCCCTTGGGCTCTCCGTAGCGATCCAAATAAGTGTGCAATACGTATTCCCCCTCACGCAGGCGTTCAGGCAGCAGCAACTGTTGGTTGATCACTAAACAATCGGCGTCTTCCGCCCAATCACTGCGTTTCACGGTGAAGGGCAAACGCACTGCCTCATAACCATTGCCGGTATAATACCGTTTGGCGTTATCGCTCTTTATGTTTACCACCCGCTTGCCCGAGGGGTTATACGCTTGGTAACTAAAAGATTGCACATACCCTTCTTCGTGGGGCGTTTTTTCGAACTGCCATTGGCGATGTTCTTTGCCGCTTTGTGCGGCGTAGGCTTGGGTGCGGGTATCCTCCCGTTTGTTTGAGCGAATGCGGGTGTCTTCACGGCCGAGGTACACACCGCCATAGGCATAGTTACGTTTGGTGAAGGTGTAAAAATCATCGCTGTATTCGTATCGGCTGTAGGTATCAGCGTTATGCTCCTCCACGGGGATATCCAGGCAGGTTTCTTCACGGCCTAAGGTGGTGGCGAAGGTTTGGGATTGTGCTATGTACTTCACGCTGAAGCTTTGAGGCAAATACGCCAAGCGATGCTGTGTGCACTGTGCGAAAGAGGGGCTTTGCATTAGCGTAATGGCGCGGGGCAGGGGCTCACCCACAATGTTACTGCCTGGGGTGTTAGAGCTTGAATCACAGGCGCTCAACCCTAAGGCCAACACACTTATCCAAAATACCTTTTTCATGCACTACACCCTATAACAAAGAAACACTGCCTTGTTATAGGGCAACTTTGTGCAATGAATGTGCTAATTCTGTGAATTTACGCAGAACGGGCTTGGTAAAAGGCATCCAGGTGGCCAAGGATATCCGCCCAAATGGTTTGGTTAGCACGACGGAAGTAACCAAAATGCCCCAGTGCTTTTTTAGGCGTATCAGCGGCTTTATAGGTGGTAAAGCCAATGGGTTGGGTGCTCTTCATGTGTTGCCACAAGCGTTGGGTATTAAACTCCGAAGAAATTTCATCATCATCGGCGTTAATCACCTGCACAGGGAATTCAAAGGTGCGGTATGCGGCAATTTGTGGCTTTTGCTGTTTGAATGTTTCATCAAACATAAAATCCGGCTTGGCACACCATTGGCCCCATTCTTTGGCCAGCTTGGGTGGTAAATCTTCCATTAGGTTGAGTTTTTTGGCCTTCACATAGCCAAACATGGCGGTGGAAACAGGGGCAATTACCTTAAAAAATAATTTAGCTTGCATGCGGTAACCGCGGGGCATGCCGCCGTAATAACCCGTGGAAACTGCCACTGCCACAAGGCCGGCGAGCTCATTGCAGTTTTCCGCCAACCCAATTTGTTGCCCACCTGTGCTATGGCCCACGCATAATAAGGGTAAATCAGGGTAAAGGGTTTTGGCTTTGGCAATGGCCGCAGGAATATCGCGCTCACCAATGTGGGTGTATTCAATATCGCTGTGGGCTAGATCCTGTGTACGGGAAATACAAAACCCGCGGTAGTTCCACAGGATAACGTGATACCCATGCTCTGCTAGATATTCAGCAAAAGGGCGATAAAAGAAGGTTTTGGTGGCGGTGCCAGGGTTAATAAGAACAACGGCTTTAGGAGTTGCCGCTTCTATCACCACGCCATTTAAGGGGGTGCCATCAGCAGCGTGAAACTGAATTTCCATCATTAAACTCGCACATCAAATAAAGGCTTAAAAATACAATGTGTGCAAGCTTAGGCTAAGTCCCGCGGGGTGTAAAAACCCGAAATAAAGCAGGCCCCATCCTTGGGGCCTATCAGCACAGCCTAGTTAGCCTCTAAGCCTTGGGGTAAGGCTTCAGAAAACTCGCGAGATTTATGGCGTGGCTTAATGTTGCGGCCTTTTAAGAGCCCATGCCAATAAAAGGCGGGGATAAAGCTGCGCTTAAGCCACCAATAAAAACTACGGGGCACGCGAGGATCCGCGGCAAAGCTTGGTGCCACATTGCCGCCATAAGTGAATTCAGCCAGTAAAACTTTGCCGTTTTCTGTGGTGATGGGGCAGGCGGCATAGCCATCGTAGCTGTGCGTTAGCTCTTGGCCGGCCAAGGCTTGCAGCAAGTTGCCCACCACAATGGGGGTTTGGCTTTTAATGGCGGCGGCGGTTTTACTGTTGGGTGTGGTGGTGCAATCCCCAAGGCCAAACACATTGTGAAATTTTTTGTGGCGTAGGGTGCTTTGATCCACCTCTAGCCAGCCACCTTCCTCTGCTGCTAAGGGGCTCTTAGCAATGAAATCCGGTGCGCCCTGTGGTGGAACCACATGAAGCAAATCAAAAGCCACTTCTTCGCGCACGGTTTCGCCATCTACTTGAGATTCAAACACAGCGATTTTTTCCTCACCGCGCACTTCCACCAGCTGTTGGTTGTAGTGGGTTTCAGCCTGGTAGGCGGCAATGATTTTGTTCAGCGCCTTAGCATAGAAGGGCACCCCAAAAATGGAAGCCGCGCCCGAGCGAAACTCCAACTGCGCCTGAATACCCTGTTTTTTGAAGTGGTCCGCAGAAAGGTAAAGGGCCTTTTGCGGCGCACCCGGGCACTTCACCGCACCCGCAGGCTGGGTGAAGATGGCTTTGCCACCCTTAAAGTTTTTCACCAGCTCCCAAGTATAGGGGGCAAGATCATAACGATAGTTACTGGTAACCCCGTTTTTACCTAAGGCCTCTTCTAAGCCCTTAATGGCGCCCCAGTTAATTTGAATACCCGCAGCCACCACTAGCTGCTTGTACTCCACCTTGGTGCCATTGGCTAGCTCCACCTGGTTCTCCTCGGGGTGCAATGCCACCACGGCTTGGGCAATGTGCTTCACCCCTTTCGGGAGTAGGGAGGTGAGGCTTCGCTGTGTTTTCTCGGCGGGGTAAGCACCACCGCCCACTAGCGTCCAAGCGGGCTGGTAATAGTGGTATTCGGCAGGATCAATCACAGCAATATCAAGCTGTGGCGATTTGCGGCGCAGCAAGGC
>CALEAR010000101.1 GCA_937943665.1 uncultured Alcanivoracaceae bacterium | reverse complement strand
CGGAGCCATCCTATGGCCCGAAGGTGGACAAGCCAACGCCAATAGCATTGTGCAACCCCGCTAAGGAATCGCCTAAGGAAAGATTCATGCGTACGGGGGCTTCCCCCTGATGGCCGTTTACATAACGCAAGCCGCCATAGGCTTCGGTAACGGAGGCATAGCCGGGTTTGTGGGCATAGGGGCCAGTTTGGCCGTAGCCAGAAATACGAGCGTACACTAAGGCAGGGTTGCTGTCTTGGAACACCTCAGGCCCTAGCCCCCATGCTTCCATGGTGCCAGGGCGAAAGTTTTCTATGAGCACCTGGCTTGAATCAATAAGCTTTTTAGCCAGTTCTCGACCTTGGGGTTCCCTTAAGTTCAGGGTAACGCATTTTTTATTGCGGCCTAGACTGCGCCACCAGTAGGAGGTGCCCTCTTCATCGAGGGCGCGCCATTGGCGTAATGGGTCCCCGTTTGGGGGTTCAATTTTAATAACTTCAGCGCCAAAGTAGGCCAACAAGGTGCCGGCAAAGGGCCCTGCTAGCAGCTGCCCCATTTCAATGACACGAATACCAGAGAGTGGGGCTTTAGCGGCTGACATAATGGTTCCTTATGGTGTTGCAGATGACGAAGTGGGCCATGACTTAACATTAATACTAATGCCATGGGCCTGTTGTTCATGAAATTGATCGGGTGTTTTACCGAGCTGGTGGGGGAACCACAAAGCAATGGGGATATTCGCAAAGCGTAAATCTTCCCAACGAATGCCTTGCTTTTTCGCCTCGGCCACCAGAGCGGTTAATACTTTACCATGATCCACGGGCTCTGGAATGGCTAAAGTGTCTAAGAGGGTGTTGCGGATCAGCGGGTTAAGCTGCTCTTGTTTAATGCCCACATACTGCATGCGCCCCATGTCTGTGAGGAAGGCATCGGCGAGTTGCTCATTGCTAGTGGCAAAGCCTTTCAGGGTATCGTTTACGATGTTATCGTATTTTTTCAGCTTGCCCTGGCGGCCTTGTTCTTCATAATACAGCAGCGCCTCACCCAAGCCGGAAATACGTTTAGGTAAGGTGGGAGCTGCTTTTAGCAGATCAAATACCACCATGGGTAAGTTTTTCCCCTGAAAACCAAGTTCCAAAGTGGGAGTGCCCTCCAATTCAGGTTCTTGGTATACCATGTTAATTTCGGTGTCCTTGAGGTATTGATCGAACAAACCTCCCTCAGTTACCGGAATGCCGTGGCTGAAGAAGAACCCCCATCCTTGGTTGGAATCCATGGAAAGCCAATCCCCTGGCATGCGCTGCTGATTGAGGTAGTGTTCGAAAGGGCTGAGCTTTCCATCCACGGTGGCAAACTTGCCCTCCCTTTCAAAAACATTGGCAAAGGTAACATTGGCGCCCTCGGTGTGCTTAAGCTGCAGGCTAATATCTAGGGTAGGCTCTTTGAGCATGCCCACAAAGTGGCGCAGGGCACCAATGCTGCTGATATCAAAGGGCACAGGAATATGGGTGGCTTGCTCATAAAACTGCACTTGCAGTGGATGGGTGAGTAAGGTGGGCAATCCGAGATACCACACACGGGCACGAATTAACACAGTGGAACGCACCGGGCCCGATTTAACCCCTAGGGGCAAAGCGCGAATATTATTAGGCACCTCGAGGCTAAAGCGTAAGTTGCGGTTGAGGATGCCGGTGCTGAGTTTAACATTCAGCGCTTCGAGTAAATTTTCCCCCGCTTGTGGGCCAACTTTGGATTTCATGCTTTCCACATCAAGCAGGTTTTTGGGGTTAAAATCCAATTCGAAGACGGTGCTGCGCGCCTGGCCTTCTTTCAAATTCACATCCACATAAGGTGAAAAGGTTTTCTCGGGAGCTTGCTCCACCAAGTAGGCATAGCGTTTTTGGCCTTGAGCATCTTCAAGTTCAAGCTCTGCAATAATAGGATGTTCTGCGGCATTGGCACGGGTTAACCCTGCATCTCGAAACATAAACACCAACTCATCAAACCCATCAAAGGTGCCAGGTTCGCCTTCGGGTTTATTTTTGCTCACTTCCTGTACCCAAATGAGGCCGGTTTCATCGTATTCATCAATTTGAAAGGGAATTTCTTTAAACTCATTACCCTTCATGGCCATAAGACGCATATTTTTATTGGCTTTCCCCAAGGCTTGGGGAATATCCGTGGCAGGGATTACCACAGGGGCTAAATAGGTGTAGGTGGTGGTTTCTAACCCCTTAACCACCTTGTCCATATCCTCTGGTCGGGCATTAATTAATTGGGCGTCAAAGCGTTGTAAGGCTTCGGGATCGTTTTTATAAATTTTGATGAAAGTGTTGAGGAAACGATCATCAAGGTGAGTGTCCGCTGTGGCTGATAAGCAGGTTAAGCTAAAGAATAAAACCAGTAGGCGTAAAAAAAAGTGTTTCATTATAGTTATTCTCTTTATTGGCGGGGGGGGATGGTTTGTTTTGTTATAATATTGTTTTCTTTTCATAACAGCATAAAAAGAGAGGTACTCGAGTGCAAGGCTTGCTCACCCTAGATGATTTGCTGCAAGCGCTTCGGCGATTGCTCCCTAAGGCCAACTTGGTGCCCACACCGCTACCCTTGATACCCACATTACAGCTGTATTTGCTTGAGGAGCTTTGGCCTCGAGAGCGTATCGATGCACCGGTCATCAATGCGTTAATGGAGGAACCTCCTTATTGGACCTTCTGCTGGGCTTCAGGGCAAGCCTTGGCATGGTGGCTCTTGCAGCATCCGGAAGCGGTGAAAGGAAAAACCGTGGTGGATGTAGGGTCTGGCTCGGGGGTGGTGGCCATTGCCGCTAAAATGGCAGGTGCTAAACGTGCCATTGCTTGTGATATTGATCGGCAAGCCCTGAGTGTGGCACATATTAATGCGGCGCTTAACGGGGTAGAAATTGAGCTTTCGCCCAGCTTAGCGCAATGCATTGAAGAGGCGGAGCTTATTACCGCAGCAGATATTTTATATGACCCAGAGAATATGCCGTTGCTAGAGTTTTTCCGTGCGGCAGAGGCGGTGTTATTAGCAGACTCTCGTGTGCCTAATTTAAATCCTAAGGGTTATCGCCGCTTGGAATCGGTAAAAGCGGTCACTTGGCCTGATCTATCGGAGCTTGAGCATTTGAATACGGTGCGTTTATTTGCTGCTGGGGCAGTGGAACCTAGTTAACGGCTGTAGGTCTGATGGTTGGTTAAAACAAGCAAGAGGAATCGAATCACAATGCACTGGTTGCGATTTTTGCGTGTGTTATTTTTTGGGGTGTTGTTAACGCAGGCCGCCCAAGCGGCGTTGCCCGCCACCTTAGAAGATGGTACCGAGCTGCCTTCCTTGGCTCCCATGTTAGAAAGTGTATCTCCGGCGGTGGTGAATATTGCCACCTATGCACGCGTGCGTACTCACGCTAACCCCTTAATGGAGGATCCTTTTTTCCGTCACTTTTTCAATTTGCCACCGGGCTATGGAGAGCGGGAAAGACGCACTCGTAGCGCGGGGTCCGGTGTTATAGTGGATGCCAAAAAAGGTTATGTGCTAACCAATGCGCACGTGGTGAAAAACGCTGAACAGGTGGAGGTGACCTTAGTGGATGGCACCACCTTAGAGGCAGAAGTTATAGGTGTGGATGATCAAGTGGATTTGGCCGTGTTAAAGGTACCCACTAATCAACCTTTGGTGGAAATTCATATTGCAGATTCCTCCGCCGTAAAGGTGGGGGATTTTGTGGTGGCCATAGGCAACCCTTTTGGCTTAGGGCAAACTGTAACCTCAGGTATTGTTTCAGCGGTGGGCCGCACGGGGCTGCGTTTAAACGGTTATGAGGACTATATTCAAACGGATGCTTCCATTAACCCAGGAAATTCCGGTGGCGCTTTAGTGAATTTGCGCGGCCAATTGGTGGGTATTAACACCGCCATTATCGCCCCAGCGGGCGGTAATGTGGGAATTGGTTTTGCTATTCCCTCGGAAATGGCCACTCTAGTGATGCAGCAGTTAATAGAGTTTGGAGAGGTGCGCCGCGGCACCTTGGGTGTCAAGGTGCAAGATCTCACCACCGAGCTGCGTGAGGCTTTTTCTTTGAAAGAAAAACGCGGTGTGGTGGTAAGCCAGGTGGTGAAAGACAGTGCCGCTGATAAGGCCGGTGTGAAGGCGGGTGATGTGGTGGTGGCTGTGAATGGTAAGCCGGTAACCCGCGCTGCGGATTTGCGTAACCGTGTGGGGTTGAGCGCTGTGGGAGAAAAGGTAAAGCTAGAAGTGCTACGCAATGGAAAACCCCATAAGCTCACCGCCGTTATCACCGATGATGCCAGTCAGCTCGAGGAGGGAGCTGCCATTAGCCGCCACTTAACGGGGGCAATGTTAAGCACTGTGATGCCAGGGGAGGTGGAATACGCCAATGAAGGCGTTATGGTACAGGAGGTGCAGCCAGGCAGCGCCGCGTGGCGAGCAGGCTTACGCCCGCGGGATGTGATAGTAAATGCTAACCGCCAAGATGTGCGCGATATGAGTGGCTTAAAGGCTGTGGTGGATAAAAATTCCCGCACCTTAATGTTGCGAGTGGTGCGAGCCAACGGTTCCTTCTTCTTGGTATTACGGTAAGCAAAAGGCCCCATTGGGGCCTTTTTTAATGATGGGTTTTGTTAAGAGCATCAATGAGAACCTCTGCAAAAGCCCAAGCATCATCTTCAGTGAACTGTTGTTGATGGTAACGTAACCCAAGGTGTAGACGATGATCATAAAGCATGGCGCCCACTGATGCGCCCGTGGGCATTTTGCATGGGGGGGTAAAAAACCATTCCTTCACACTCAGTGTGGGGGTTTGTAAGCGTGCTAGCACGGGTAATGTGCTCACCACGGCGGTACCAATTAAGCGGCCACCAGTGAGGGGTAACAAGCCGGGTACCACTTGGCGCAGCCATGAGGGCAAGCGTTTAAGCTCTTGGGCCAACTCCACCAACAGGTGCAAAATGCCCTCATTCACTAATTGGCCGGTTTGCTCAGCCATTAAGGCCTCAAGCGATTGGATGTTGGCTCTATCTTTGGCTTGGCTGCTAATGTTCACCCACATGGAAAGGTTGCTAGCAATGCTTTGTTGCCATGGTACTTCGCGGGTGTTCACAGGGTGCACAAAGTTAATCAATCCTGTTTTCTGCTCATGGGAGTGGTTCCATTCCTCCACTGCCACATGCAAGGCGGTGAACAAACGATTAGTGAGTGCTCGTGGATCCTCGGTACTGATGCCCAAAGCCTTGGTTTGAGCGGTGTTAAACACAATAGGGGCTATTCCCACCCCGGTGGCATCCTCAGGGCCCGTACGGGCGATACGAGAGGCAGGTTTTAGGGTGGTGCTCAATGCCTCGAGCAATTTACTAATGACTTTTAGCCCTTCGCTGTGTTCCTTCACGTGTTGCTGGCGGAAGGCTAAAAAATCGGGGTGAGGTGAGCCAGTCTGCGGGTTTTCATAATGTTGTAGCAAGGTTTGCAGGAATAACAACATACCAATGCTATCGGAGGCCACCGCACTCACCTTCAGCATTAAAATACTTTCTTCCTCACCCCGTTGCACTAATAAACAGCGGAAGGGTGGCGCCTCTAACAAGCTCATGGGGTGGCTGTAAAACGTATCGCGCATGGGAGGAATGGCTTCCTCATTATCCACTTGCTCCACGGTGAGTGGCGCGGTTTGTAGCTCTTGGCTGTATTGCCAAAAAAATTGGCTATCGCTTTCGCTATACGCTGCCATGGCCACTTGCATAATGGGGTGTGTTTGGGCAGCGCTGAGAATGGCTTGTTGTAAGCGCGCTTCATCCAGTTGTGGTGTTACCCTTATTTCCATGTGCTGCACCAAGGGGGAGCTTGGCTGATCAAACCGAAAAAGCAGCTCATCATAAATATTGAGTGGAAACCTTGGTGGAATAAGACTCATGGTGCTCCTTGACTCGTTAATTCACTGAGAGTTAACCATACTGGTATTAGCATGAAATGAGAAATATCACCGTTGCCGCTCCTCTAATTCTGCCCAGCGTTCGAATAAGCTTTCTAGTTGGGCCTGTAACTCTGCCAGTTGCTGTGCCGCTTTGGTGATAGCATCGGGAGCTTGGTTATAAAAACTAGGATCGCTCATGAGGGCCTCTTGGGCTGTGATACGCTCTTCTAAGGTTTCCATTTCCTCTGGCAAACGTTCTAGCTCTAAGCGTTCACCATAAGTGAGCTTAGCCTTTTTAGGGGCAGCTTTGGGCGCTTGGGCTTGGGGCTTAGGCTCGGGTGAAGGCGTGTGGCTCTTGGGCTCTGGACGTTGGGCAAGCCAATCTTGGTAGCCACCCACATAGTGGCTTAAACCCCAAGGCTCAAACACTAGGGTACTAGTTACCACATTATCAATAAATTCACGGTCGTGGCTCACTAGTAGTAGGGTGCCCTCGTATTGCAGAAGCTGTTCTTCAAGCAAATCCAACGTATCGGCATCAAGGTCGTTGGTGGGTTCATCAAGCACTAAGAGGTTAAAGGGCTTGGTGAACAGTTTGGCCAGTAATAAGCGGTTACGCTCTCCACCAGAAAGAGATTTCACCGGTTGGCGAGCGCGGCTGGGCTCAAACAGGAAATCCTGCAAATAGCCAATCACATGCTTGGGCTTGCCGTTGATGGTGAGCATATCGCTGCCTTCGGCCACGTTGTCCACCACGGTTTTTTCCTCATCGAGGGTGTCTCGGAGTTGGTCAAAATAGGCCACTTCCAAGTTGGTGCCTAAGCGCACGCTACCCTCGGTGGGGGCGAGTTCGCCAAGCAAGGTTTTTAGTAAGGTGGATTTACCGCAACCATTGGGCCCAATAATGCCCACCTTATCGCCACGCCACAGGGTGAAGGGAAAATCTTTAAAGAGAGGCTCTGCGTTGTAATGCTGGCTAATGTTTTTTGCCTCCAGTACCAAGCGGCCAGAGCTGTGAGCCTCTTGCATATTCATGGCCACTTGGCCTTGGCGTTGGCGACGTTGGGCGTGTTCGCGGCGCAGGGCCTTAAGGGCGCGCACACGGCCTTCATTTCGGGTGCGGCGCGCTTTAATGCCTTGGCGAATCC